>CAYZZR010000001.1:0-36397 GCA_964482775.1 uncultured Tissierella sp.
AGTTATTGAGTTTGTTAATGAAAAAGAAAAATCAATAGTAGACAAATTTAATGCTATTGATGAAATAAGAGAATTAAACCAATATAAGGTTATTAATGCAATGCAGAAAAATAGGTTAAGCTCTACTGATTTTTATTGGACTACTGGTTATGGATATGGAGATATAGGAAGAGATAAAGTTGAGAGTATCTATGCATCTGTGTTTAACACAGAGGATGCACTTGTAAGACCTACAATAGCTTCTGGTACACATGCTATAACTCTAACTCTATCTGGCTTGTTAAGACCAAATGATGAGCTTGTAGCTATTTCTGGTGCTCCATATGATACTTTACAAAAGGTTATTGGAGTAAAAGGTGATATATCTGGAACATTAATAGATTATGGAATTATTTATAAAGAAGTACCTCTAAAGAACAACAAAATAAATATTGAGGCAGTCAAAGATACTATTTCAAACAAAACAAAGATGGTTATGATTCAAAGATCAACTGGTTATAGTGACAGAAGAGCTCTTACTATTGATGAAATAGGGGAAGCTATTAAGCAAATTAGAGAGTTTAATGATACCGTCATTATAATGGTAGATAACTGTTATGGAGAATTTGTTGAAACTAAAGAGCCGACAGAGGTTGGCGCAGATATTATTGCTGGTTCTTTAATCAAGAACCCTGGTGGTGGACTAGCATTATCAGGGGGATATGTGGTTGGAAAGAGAGAATTAGTAGAACAGGTTGCAAATAGATTAACTGCGCCTGGTTTGGGTAAGGATTGCGGTCTTACATTTGGAACATCTAGAACAACAATGCAAGGTTTATTTTTGGCGCCTCATATAGTGGCTGAAGCTGTTAAGGGCGCACTCTTAGTAGCAAAGACCTATAATGATCTTGGATTTAAAGTAGTTCCAGGCCTTGATGATAAAAGAAGTGATATAATTCAAGGAGTAGAGTTGTTGATTCCTGAAAGAGTAAGTGAATTTTGTAAGGGAATTCAAGCTGCTGCTGCTGTTGATTCTTATGTAATACCTGAAGCTTGGGACATGCCTGGTTATGAAGATAAGGTGATTATGGCAGCTGGCGGATTCATAGAAGGATCTTCAATTGAATTGAGTGCAGATGGTCCAATGAGAGAACCATACTATGCTTACTATCAAGGTGGGTTAACCTATGAGCACTGTAAGCTTGGGGTTTTAAAGTCTCTTAACAATCTCTATACTAAAAATTTGATTAGTATATAAAGACATGATAAATGAGCGGAGGTAGTCTCTGTCATAGAAATAGAAAAAACATCATATTATATGATGTTTTTTCTATTTCTATATATAATTCTAATATTATATCTTTCTGTAAAGTCCAATGACCTTACCTAGAACAGTTACATCTTTTGAGTAGATTGGTTCCATAAATTGATTTTCTGGTTGTAATCTTATGGTATCTTTTTCTTTATAGAATCGCTTTATTGTAGCTTCCTCGCCTAATAATGCGACTATTATTTCTCCGTTATGTGCTTGATTTTGCTCTTTTACAAGAACTAAATCACCATCTAAAATTCCGGCTTCTATCATGCTTTCGCCTTGAACCTGAAGCATAAATACATCATATCCTTCTACCAAATCTAAAGGAACTGGATAGGTCTCTTCAATATTCTCTATAGCTAAAATAGGAGCACCTGCTGTGACTCTACCGATAATAGGTACATCTAGAGTTTTTTTATGAGCAAAAAGGAAATCATTATCCTTGTCCAAAATTTCTATAGCTCTAGGTTTAGTAGGATCTTTTCTTATGTATCCTTTTGCTTCAAGTTTTTCAAGATGACCATGAACAGTGGAAGTGGATTTAAGGTTTACACCTTTACAAATCTCTCTTACAGCTGGAGGATATCCCTGTCTTGATAATTCGTTTTTAATATATAGAAGTATTTCTATCTGTTTTTGTGATAAATCTTCATACATAACACACACCTCCTTGATCTTTCCTGATTCTTTACTTGATTATACCATAACATATAAAATAAATCAAACAAAGGTTCTGATTTTTTTCTAAAAACTATTGACTTGGAACGAATGTTTGTGTAGAATAGATTTATAGAACGATTGTTCAGAACAAATGAGCGAGGTGCCATATGAAAAATAGAAGGTATGTAATAGTAAATAGTACTAGATTCTTTGTATTTATAACATTTATGCTAGTTTTTATAGCGTTACTTTTATCCTTGATATTCAATTTGTCTAAAGTTCATAGCTCTGCATATATGCAAAATTATAGGATCTATGATGTTGTAGAAGGGGATAGCTTATGGGAAATTTCTCTTAAAACTATGCCTGATGGATTTGATGTTAGAAGAATGGTGTATGAAATAAAAGAACTTAATGATATGGAAACTAGCTATATTTATGAAGGAGAATCGATTAAAATTCCAATTGTTAAATGAATATAAATAAAAAACTGAAGATTATTCTTCAGTTTTTTCTGCTTTTCTATGGGCTAAAGGATTGCTTTTTACAGCACTTCTAAGTCTATCATCATCTATATGAGTGTATATTTGAGTAGTTCCAACTGATTCGTGGCCTAAAATCTCTTGAAGTGCTCTAATATCTACATTCCCATACTTGTACATCAATGTAGCTGCAGTATGCCTTAATTTATGAGTAGAGTAGATACTAGAATCCAAACCAGCTTTGTCTAAATATCTGTCTATCATATGCTGAATGGCGCGGTTACTCATTCTATGTTTTCTTTTGCTTATAAACAATGCCTTTTTATCATGAACTTCAATAGGCCTTACTGTTAAGTAATCATTGATTGCTTCTATACAAGAATCGTTTAAGAATATAGTTCTTTCTTTGTTGCCTTTGCCGATTACCGATAGGGTGTCGTTATTTCTTATTTTATCAATATCTATACTAGCAAGTTCGGATAGTCTTAATCCGCAATTTAGAAATAATATGACAATAGCATAATCTCTTTTTCTGTATTCATCGTTTTTATTTTCAAGAATAGTATTGAGCAAATGTTGAGCTTCATCTAAAGTTAAATATACTGGGTGACGATCTTCGGTTTTAGGGAACTCTAAGGCTTTAGCGGGATTTTCATCGATTAAATTTACCCTTAAACTTAGGTATTCGAAGAAGGATCTGATAGATGATACTTTTCTAGATTTTGTAAAGTTCCCATTATCACGATTTTTATCTACATAGGATATGTATGCATGGAGATCCTGGATTTTTATCTTTTTTATAAAATCAAGATCTATATCAGATATATCAATTTGATCAAATTGAAGATCTATATCAACTAACTTGAATCTTTGTTTCATGAATCTAAAAAATGTTCTCAAATCAAAAGCGTATTCTTTAACAGTATTTGGAGATGTTCCTTTGATAGTTTCCATATAATTTAAGTAATCTTCCATAATTAGTGGTATTCCATTCATATTATCCCTCATTTCTGTATACATTAGTCACAAAATAACTATTTTGTGACTAATGTTATATCTTTTAAAAATCTTTTATTCATATATTACTATCTTGCATCCTATATTTTTAATATGAACTTGTATTTAATAAATAATTTACAAAGTTATTACAAACATAAGTAACACACTAAGTCTTTCTTAGAGCATCTTGTCCAAATAATAAAAATGGATCAAAACTCAGTTAATCATACTAAAAATTCTTTTATCTTCAATTCAAGATTTCAACTTTCACAATAATAGTCAGGGCGACCTCTAGAAACGCTACTGGATAAATAGCGACCACTTCCATCAATCAAGGCTGTAAAATGTCTTAAAAACGATTTTGAGAGGTCATTATATTCAATAAAACTAAGATTTATACAATATCCTGATTATTTAATATAAATTATTATAAAAATAAATATTCAATACAATTTGCCCTATGGTTGACATAATTCAATTATGTCAACCATAGGGATTATAATTAAAAATTACTTTAATTATATAGTTTCTTTTATTCTATTTAAACCTTCTTCTATATTCTCTATTGAAGTTGCATATGAAAGTCTAATATAATTATCATCACCAAATGCTATTCCAGGCACTACAGCAACTCTCCCCTTCTCCAATAATAAATTTGCTACATCTAATGATGAATCAATTTTTATACCTTGAATTGTTCTACCTTTGAGATTTGATATATTGACCATAATATAGAAAGCTCCTTTTGGTGTTCTACAACTTAACCCTTCTATTGAATTGATTTTATCAACCATGTATAGACGTCTTTTGTTAAATTGCAATTTCATTTCCTCTAAACTTGACTGATCCCCTTCTAATCCTGCTACGCTAGCATATTGAGCAATAGATGATGGATTTGAAGTTGTATGACTTTGGACATTCCCCATAATTTTTATAATATCCTCATGAGCTGCCGCATAACCAATTCTCCATCCCGTCATTGCATACGCTTTAGACATACCATTTATTGTTATTGTTAAGTCATGAATTTCCTTATTTAAAGATGCAATACTGATATGCTTTTCATCACCATATATTAGTTTTTCATACAATTCGTCTGACAATACGAATACATTATTGTTTACCGCCCACTTCGCTATATCTTTAATCTCTTTTTCATCATATATTGATCCTGTAGGATTACTAGGAGAATTTAGTATAAGAACCTTAGTTCTATCTGTTTGTGCAGCCTCTAAATCCTTAACAGTGTATTTAAAATCATTACTTTCTTCTGTTTCTATAAATACAGGTACTCCACCAGCAATTTTAACTAACTCAGGATAACTTACCCAATAAGGTACCCCTATTAATACTTCATCACCAGGGTTTAATACTGCCATAAGTGCATTATAGATAGAATGCTTGCCCCCATTGGAAATAATTATATTATTAGGAGAGTAGTCTAAGTTATTGTCATCTCTTAATTTCTTACAAATAGCTTTTTTTAATTCAGTTATGCCTGATGTTGGAGTATATTTAGTTAAACCTTCAGTTATAGCTCTGATGCCTTCATCTTGAATATTTTTTGGTGTATTGAAATCTGGTTCACCAACACTAAAACTAATCACATTTATTCCATTTTCTTTCATTGCCTTGGCTTTTGCTGTAATTTCTAATGTTACAGATGGTTCAATTGCCATTCCTTTCTTAGATAAGTCCATATTCATATCCAACCTCCAATATATTTGAATTAATTACCGACTTTATATATATCTCTTAACACATTCTTGATTATAAGTAAAGAATCATCAAGTGATTCCTTATTTTGTAGTTTTATTACTTTATAATGTTCTAAACCTTTATCTGTAATTTTATATCTTCTAATAGATCTTTTAAGAGGTTCATCCCATTTACCTTCAATATATCCTTCTTCTTCTAAATCACGTAGCATAGGATAAATCATTCCATAAGATGGGCTCCATTTTCCATGTAATCTTCTGTTTATCTCATCTTTAATTCGATTACCATAGTAACTCTTCTCTGTTAAGAGATGTAATATGTACATTTTTACAAAGGAAGTAGTACTTATGGTAGTAGGAAATTGCCGTTGCCTTTCACCTTTACTCATTATTAATCCTCTCTTTCATTCTAGGTATATTATCTAAATTAACACTAATATCTCCAAGCACACCTCTATCACCATGAAAATCAGATCCACCTGTTATGATTAAATTAGCTTCTTTAGCTAACTGTCTAAAATATTTTTCATCTTCATTTGTATGATTTGAATGATAACATTCAATGCCATCTATACCATTATCAATGCAATAATCAACAATTGTTTTGTCCTTCAATAATCCTGGATGGGCAAGCACTGAAATACCATTAGATTTATGAATAAGTTCGATAGTATTTTTAATTGTTAAATGATATCTATCAACATAAGCGGGCTTTCCTCTATCTAAGTATCTATCAAAAGCTTCCTTAATGTCTTTTACATATCCTTTTTCAATCATAGTTCTAGCAATATGTGGTCTTCCAATATTGTTATTACTAGCCAGTTTTTTTACATCATCATAATCAATAATAATATCAAGTTCTTTAAGACGGTTAATAATAGATTTAGCTCTATCAGTCCTAGAGGATTGTAATTTATTGGTGATATATACTAAATCAATGTTATCTAAATCCATAAAATAACCTAATATATGAACTTCCTCATTATTACAAACACATCCAAATTCTATACCAGGTATTATATAGAAATTATTATATTCTTTACTTTTATTAATAGCTATTTCAACTCCACGAATAGTATCATGATCAGTAATAGCTATACCATCTAAACCCTTAGTTACTGCTAAGTCGACTACTTCCATAGGGTTAAATATACCATCAGAGTATGTAGTATGAACATGTAAATCAAATTTCATCTAGAACCTCCTTAATGAGAAGAATATTATCATTATTTTTAAAAAAACCTGCCAAAAGGCAGGTTTTATCTTGGTTCAATTATTAACTTAATTGCAGTTCTTTCTTCACCTTCTATTACAATATCTGTAAAAGCAGGTATACAAATTAGGTCAAGACCAGTGGGTGCAACAAATCCTCTTGCTATAGCAATCGCCTTAATCGCTTGATTAATAGCACCTGCTCCTATTGCTTGGATTTCAGCCGATCCATTGTCTCTTAAAACTCCTGCTAGTGCACCGGCAACAGAGTTTGGTATTGATTTTGATGATACTTTTAATACATTCATTATTATAGTCCCCCCTACTCAATTAATAATATATTAATATATCAAATATCAATTATATTATTTAGCATACTCAATAGCTCTAGTCTCCCGGATAACATTAACTTTTATTTGACCTGGATAGTCTAGTTCGGATTCAATTTTCTTTACAATTTCTCTTGCTGTATGAACAATCTGACTTTCATTTACTTCATCAGGTTTTACTAATATTCTTATTTCACGACCTGCTTGAATAGCATATGATCTTTCAACTCCATCAAAAGAGTTGGCTATTTCTTCAAGTTTTTCCAATCTTCTTATATAGTTTTCAAGACTTTCACGTCTTGCTCCTGGTCTTGCAGCTGAAATTGCATCAGCAGCTTGTACAAGCACTGCTTCTATAGTTTGTGGTTCAATATCTCCATGATGAGCAGCTATACCATGTATAACTTCTTTTGATTCTTTATATCTACGTGCTAAGTCAGCTCCAATATCTACATGAGGACCTTCTACTTCATGATCAACAGCTTTACCTAAATCATGCAATAAACCTGCTCTTTTAGCAATTTTCACATCGGCTCCAAGTTCAGCAGCCATTATTCCAGCAAGATGAGATACTTCGATAGAGTGTTTTAGAACGTTTTGACCGTAACTTGTTCTATATTTTAATCTACCTAATAACTTTATAATTTCTGGATGTAATCCATGAACACCTGTATCAAATGCTGCTTGTTCGCCTTCTTCACGAATTATATTTTCAACTTCTTTCTTAGCCTTTTCAACCATTTCTTCAATTCTTGCAGGATGTATTCTACCATCTACAATCAGTTTCTCAAGTGCTATTCTAGCCACTTCTCTTCTAATTGGATCAAATCCTGACAAAACAACAGCTTCTGGGGTATCGTCAATAATTAGATCAATACCAGTCAAAGTCTCAAGTGTCCTAATATTTCTTCCTTCACGACCTATGATTCGACCCTTCATCTCATCATTTGGTAATGAAACTACTGTTACTGTAGTTTCGGCTACATGATCTGCCGCACATCTCTGAATTGCTGTTGTAATAATTTCTCTTGCTTTTTTATCCGCTTCTTCCTTTGCTTTTGCTTCCATATCTTTAATCATAATTGCGGATTCATGAATTATTTCTTTCTTAATATCACTTAATAATTCTTCCTTTGCTTCTTCGGACGTTAATCCAGAAAGTCGTTCTAGTTCTAAGGTTTGTTTTTCATATAATTCATTAATTGATTCTTCTTTTTCTTCAAGATATTTGTTCTTCTTTGCTATTTGTTCTTCTTTTTTCTCTATTGACTCTGATTTTCTATCAAGAGTTTCTTCTTTATGAAGCACTCTTCTTTCAAGCTTTTGCACTTCATTTCTACGTTCTCTTGTTTCTTTTTCAGCTTCTGTTCTTGATTTGTGAATCTCTTCTTTTGCTTCTAATAAAAGCTCCTTTTTACGAGCTTCGCCGTCTTTTTCGGCTTCTTCAGTAATCTTTTTCGCTAACTCTTCAGCGTTCTTTATTTTCCCTTCGCCTATATATCTTCTTATAAAATAACCAGCGATAATTCCAATAACTAAGCTTAGAATTAAATAAATTAATCTGTCAATAACTAAACACCTCCATTGTATTAAATTTTCAAGTTCCATAGTGCATTTACATTCTAATAAAAGTATAAGCAGAGAAAAAATCAGCTCTCAGCTTATTGGATTAATATTACATTGTATGGTTACACACATACTATTTTATTACTTTTAGTAACTTATGTCAAGATATTAAGTTGTTACTATAGTATGTATTTATTAGCTTTCTATAGGGATACAATTACTACATGATCCATTTATTTCTACCCTATATGCTTTATCACTTATAGCAGCTAAATGTTGATTATGGGTTACCATTATAATTTGTCTATTGAACATTATAGAAGTGTGCTTTAAAAAATCGCCAACATTATAAATATAATCTTCACTAACATGTTTTGCTGGCTCATCCAATATTAGTGGTCCCTCAATTTCTGGTTTATGAATTTGCATAAATGCTATTCTTAGAGCAAGTGAAACTATATCAACGACACCGCCACCACGAGATAATTCAGGTTTAGTTTTAATTGTTAGTCCATCTATTTCATTAACCACATAAAATTCTGCATTTGCTTTGCCTCTTAATTCTTCTAAATCAATAATAAAACTAATGTTAGATTCAAAAATATACTGAAGACACTTAGTAACCAAAGTTTCGATTTGTCTTTTTGCCTGATTTCGCGCAAATTCGGATGTTTTTTGAAATATTATAGATACTTTTTCTAACAACTCAATTTCAATTGTTGCTTTTTCAAAATTCGCTACATGAACTTCCAATTGTTCAACAAGCTTATCTCTTTTACCCTCTTCGCGAGCAATATATTCTTGTAATTTACTAATTTCTGCTTCTAAATGATCAATATCAAGATTCATACTATCACTTCTTTTCTAATAAATCTTTTGGTAATAGTTCATTAGCTTCTATGAATAATCTATTTATTTCAGATGATAATTTGTTAATTTCAGACTCTAGATCCTGTGGATTAACGTTTAAATCATTTAATTCTTTAATAATTTCATCTTCCTGTCTTTTCAATTGCTCAAGTCTAGCTTCAGCTCTATATTTAATAGACTTAGCTTTTTCAAGATTTTCTTTTAATTGACTTAATTCTTTTTCGTAATCCATTTTAACCCCCTATATAATGTGTTATTATGTGATTTAACTTATCTTCATCTATATCACTTAAGCAAAAAGGACAAACTTCTATCTCTTTTAACAAATTTTGATAATCTTTTAATTGCTTATTTATTGATAAATTTGTCATAGATAAAATTCTGCTTTCCTTATCATAAATCTCTTTAATTGTTAACAGATTTTTATAAAGATTACACAGTTTTGTTAACTTGTTAATAAGCTCTTCTATTCTCTTACTCTCAATATTAATCTTATCTAGCTCATCGAACTTTCTTATATACTGTTCGCCAATAGTAACACTTTTAATAATTGAATTGTATCTAGATTTTAAATTATTAAAGCTATTGTAATTGTTAATATTTTTTGCTATATCTTCGCTAATAACAATAGCATCTTTTAATTTTGATAACTTTTCCAGTTTATAATTGATTTGAATTTGTTCCGTTTTCCTTGATCTATCTTTAGTATGTAAAATATGAAATCTATTAAACTTTATGTTCATTCTTTCAATCGTAAGTGATAAATCACTTACTTTATCTAGGTTATTCATCTTAGACTTTATATCCATGTTCCTATTTATGTCCAATCTTACTCTATTAAGATTCATATATGCATTGTATAATATCTTGTATCTATTATAATTCTTACTTATAGAATTTATTGATTCTTGAAGACTATCAATCATGTCAAATTTCTCTAATATAAGACTTGACCTATGGATTTCTAGTCTTAAGGCAGATAATTTTAGGGAATTACTTTTTAGAATTTCTAACATTTTTGAATAATCGTTTATTTTGTTTTTTATTGAAGTTAAGCTTAATTGGCGATCTTTCAATTCATCTAAGTACTCATAATTAACAAGTTCTTCTTTTATATTTGAAATCAATTCTTCCAAACTTTTTCTTGATGAATTTAAGGCTCTGTTGTCCTTAAGGGCTTCTCTTAATGCATCATCTATTACATTAACTCCTACTAATCTTCCTATAGCACTAGCTCTTGTGCTTGTCTTTTCTGATAACAGAAATGCTCCTTCAAGCTGTTCACCCAAGTTAATAGCTGCATTTTCATTTGTATCTAAATGAATTTTCCTTATACCTAAAGTTTCAGTTATCTCTTCTGGAATAGTTGAGCCAAATCCCTCAAAAATCTTTTCTTCTCCCTTATTATTTATGAATATATACGAGTTTTTGGATTTACTTCTATATCTCTTAAGTATAGAAGAATCATTAAATTCAAGTGTAACACTACACTCCTTTTCCCCTTCACGGATAAAATAATCACCAGAGGGTTCATTATATAAGGCCCATTTAATAGCTCTAATAATAGCAGATTTTCCAGAATCAGATGGTCCAACAATTACATTTAGCCTTTCATCTAGATCTATTATGGAATGTTCATGTGATTGAAAGTTTCCTAATATAATTCGCTTTATATATTTCATATTAATCACCTGATGAACCTCTCATTTGTATTTCAGCAATTCTTCTCAAAGCCTCTATCTTAACTTCATCTGATACACCTTCTGATATAGATACCTCGATTAAAATATCATTTATATCCATTTTATCATAATCTAGTGAAGAGTCTATTGTTTGCTTAAATTCATATAATCTTTCGCTCTTAAATACAAATTTTTCAACTTCACTTCGATCCAGTATTAATTCACCTTTTAAAGCAGATTTTAGTTGAACATATTCGATATTTATCTCTTTATTTAAATCTATAATCACTACCTGAGGCATTCTATCAATCTCTCTTAAACTATTTGTAATTCTTACTATACTTCCAGGATTAATGAAATATTTGTTGTCAATTTTGATTGTTTTAAATCCTGAGTGATAATGCCCTGATAAAGTAATATCAGCTAAAGTATCTTTAATATCTTCAACTAAAGTATAAGGAATCCCTTTTACAAAAGGCTTATCTAAAAGCATACCATGTACCACATGTATTGAATAATCTATGTCATCTGCTACATTATCTAATATATAATTACTCCTATTTAGGGAAGTATCTATGTCATATATATAGGGTTGTCCTGTAAGTTGTATCTTTATTCCATCCTTCTCTAATAATATTTTTGTATCCTTATTAATAACACTAATAAAATCTAAATCATCCAATAATCCTAATATTGTTCTATTAAGTGTATCTGGATTATGACCAAAAATATCGTGATTTCCACTAACGATATAGAAGGGGATTTTAATATTTTTTAGAAGTTTTGCAAATTTACTTACAGTAGATATAGATATGTCAGGTCTGTCAAAAAGATCTCCGCCATGAATAAGAAAATCCACATTTTGTTCTTCAATTATTTTTATAATTTCAGTTATTTTATTTTCTAAAGTCTGAACAAAATCATCTTTTCGATTTTTGGGAGAAGTTCCTCTTATATGTGTATCTGTTAAGTATAGTATTTTCAATCCTAAACACTCCTAAATTAAAACCTCCTATAAAGGAGGTTTTGTATAGTAAATATTACTCCTTGGAATTTATCTTTTCAAGGGAGTCAGAATCTTTTAATAATCCATATTTATTTCTTATTTTTAGTTCTATTTCTTCTGCTATTTCAGGATTAGCACTTAAAAACTCCTTAGAATTTTCTCTACCTTGTCCAAGTTTTTGATCATTGTAACTGAACCAAGCACCAGCTTTATTTACTATTTCAGCAGTTACTCCCGCGTCTAAAATACTACCTATTTTAGAAATACCCTCACCATACATTATGTCAAACTCTGCTTGCTTGAAGGGTGGAGCTACCTTATTTTTGACAACTTTCACTCTTGTTCTATTTCCTATTATTTGATCACCTTGTTTTATAGAATCAACCCTACGTATATCTAATCTAACACTTGCATAGAATTTTAATGCTCTCCCGCCTGTAGTTGTTTCTGGATTACCAAACATAACCCCTATTTTTTCTCTTAATTGGTTTATAAATACAATGGTTGTATTAGATTTATTCACTGCACCAGTTAGTTTTCTTAGTGCTTGGGACATAAGTCTTGCTTGTAAACCCATATGACTATCTCCCATTTCTCCTTCAATTTCAGCTTTTGGAACTAATGCTGCTACTGAGTCAACTATAATTACATCAACAGCACCACTTCGAACTAAAGCTTCAGTTATTTCTAGCGCTTGTTCTCCAGTGTCAGGTTGCGATATTACTAATTCCTCAATTTTTACCCCTAACTTTTCTGCATATCCAGGATCTAGAGCATGTTCAGCATCAACAAATGCTGCATTTCCACCAAGCTTTTGCGCTTCTGCGATAATATGAAGGGCAATTGTTGTTTTACCGGAAGATTCTGGTCCATAAATCTCTATTATTCTGCCTCTTGGTACTCCACCAATTCCTAAAGCAAGATCTAAATCTAAAGATCCAGTTGGAATATAGTCTAAATCAAGTTTAGCACCCTCGCCTAGACGCATAATAGATCCCTTACCAAATTGTTTTTCTATCTGACTTAATGCTAAGTCCAATGCTTTTTTCTTTTCGCTCATATCTGCCATAGTATTCCAGTTAAACTGGACTCACCCCTTTCATATTTCGAACGCTAGTTCCATAAGTATATATTACCTTAGTCAAATAAATAAGTCAATTAATATTTTTGCTTTTATGACAACTCTTTATAGATTATTAAAGAGAACTATAAATAATTTATTTTTTTAGAAATTTATTTATTTCTGCTAAGGCACTAAGAGATGCTTTTTCTTGGATTGATACTCTATTTCCAAAGAATATATTTTTGATTATCTCATATTTATTTTTAGTCATTATGCACATATAGACTAAACCTACGGGTTTTTCTTCAGAACCGCCATCTGGTCCCGCAATTCCTGTAGTTGAAATAGCTATATCAGAATTGGTTTTTTCTAATAGACCCTTAGCCATCTCAAAAGCAGTTTCTTTACTTACTGCTCCAAAGTTTTTTATGGTTTCTGGATTAACTCTTAATTCATCAATTTTAGATTGATTACTATATGTTACTATCCCTCGATCAAATACTTTAGATGCACCTGCAACTGAAGTTATTTTACTTGTTATTAAACCGCCAGTACAGGATTCACACACAGATAAAGTTAAATTTTGTCTATTTAAATTATTTATTAAAGATTCTGGGACGGAAATATTATCAAAACTAAATATATAATCTCCTAATTTATCACTAATTCTCGTGACTATATTATGCATCTCTATCTCTAAATCTTCAGAACTCTTCCCTTTACCAATAATTTTTATTTCTACAAAACCATCCTTAGCAAATGTAGCTATATCAAAATTTTCTACATAAATGTCTAAACTTTTAAGTTCAACTTCCAGAGCTGATTCTCCTAGGCCAATAGTATTAATGGATTTGATTAATATGTTAGTGTCCCCTTTTAGTAAATTAGATACATATTTTTCAAACATAGGTATCAATTCTTTTGGTGGGCCAGGAAGCATAATAACTATCTTCTTGTCAGCTTTTAGATATATTCCTGGAGCTGTTCCATTGTCATTGATAATAAACTCTGAACCAAGTGGTTTGTATGCTTGTTTTCGATTATTATCTGTCATAAGACGGTTGCTTCTTTGAAATCTTTTTTCTAACTCAGATTCGACATTTAAATCCTTAATTAAATCTAATCCAAGGGCTTTAGCAACCATCTCCTTGGTAATATCATCATCTGTAGGTCCTAAACCACCTGTTGTTATAATGATATCTGCTCTATTTAAGGCTATATTTATAATATTTATAAGCCTCACTTCATTATCATCTACAGAGGTGTGATAATGTGGTTCAATTCCTAACTCAATCAACCTAGATGATAAATATTTTACATTTGTATTCAAAATACTACCTATCGTTATTTCTGTTCCAACGGTAATTATTTCTGCTATCATAAAGTCATCTCCTATTAAATATCATCTAATTTTAATGTGTTTTTATTTCGCAGTAGATAATCAATACCGGATAAAACAGTAAAGAATAATGATATATATAGCATAATCATATCCATAGGAATATTTAGAGCATTAAAAGGAAAATTATTTAATAAAAGTAATGTTATAGATACTAACTGGGTTATTGTTTTTATTTTTCCAAGAGGACTAGCTGCTATTGTAACTCCTTCTGATGCTGCAAGCACTCTAAAACCTGTTATAGTAAATTCTCTTGCGATGATGACTACTACCACCCATGCAGGTACTTTGTTTAGACCTACTAGTGAAATAAGTGCAGCTGATACTAAAATTTTATCCGCTAAAGGGTCTACAAATTTTCCAAAGTTAGTAACTAAATTTCTACTTCTAGCTATATAACCATCTAGGGCATCTGTAAGTGACGCAAGTATAAAGATAAAGGCAGCAATATAAGTGCTATTACTTAAATCAGAGTAAAGAACAAACATAAATAATGGTACTAGTAAAACTCTAAACACAGTAATCTTATTTGCTAGGTTCATAATACAACTCTCCTAATAAATCATATTCTAGATACTCATTAATTTTCACTTTTACAAAATTATTTAAATCAAGCTCTTCTGTAGAATTTATATAGACTACACCATCTATTTCAGGACTATCCATATAGGTTCTACCAACATAGGTGTCTTCACCTGCATATTCTTCAATTAATACTTCATAAATATTTCCTACTTTACTCATCATTATACTTTCAGAAATATTTCTTTGTAATTCCATCAATTTATCATTTCTATTTTGCTTAACACTTTCATCAATGTGATTTCGTAATGAATATGCTGGAGTATCTTCTTCCATTGAGTATGAAAACACGCCCAATCTATCAAATTTGGTATCTTCAACAAATGAGTAAAGCTCGTTAAATTCTTCATCTGTTTCTCCGGGGAATCCAACTATAAATGTAGTTCTAATTACTATTTCTGGAATTTCATTTCTTAATTTAATGATCAGATTTTCCACATCAGATTTTGAAGTTCTACGATTCATTCTTTTAAGTACTGAATCGTTTATGTGCTGTAATGGAATATCAACATATTTTACTACTTTATTATTTTCTTTAATAGATTTGATTAACTTATCATTGAAATTATCTGGATATAGATATAAAACTCTAATCCATGTAATATCTTTTATTTTATTCAACTCATTTAATACCTTATATAGTGAATATTCTCCATATAAATCAATTCCATAATCTGAAGTATTTTGCGCAATTAATATTATCTCTTTTACTCCATTATTAGCTAAATAGTTGACCTCTGTTATTATATCTTCTAACTTTCTACTTCTATGTTTCCCTCTAAGTTTCGGAATAATACAATAAGTACAATGATTATCACAACCTTCTGATATTCTAACATAAGCTGTTTGAGAGAAGTTTATTCTATCTACATTTTCTAAATATGAATCATCGATGTTATCAACTTTTACTATTTTATTATCTGAATCATTATTACCTTCAATTTTCTCAAGGATATTATTTAGATCCTTTATATTACCAGTACCAATTATGCCATCAATATCTTCTATTTCTTCTATCAACTCTTTGGAATACCTCTGAGCTAAGCATCCAGCTAGTAAAAGAAGTTCACAGTTGCCTTCTTCTTTATCTTTATATTTAGTCATTTCCCATATTGTTTCTATAGACTCTTCTTTAGCAGACTCAATAAAACCACAAGTATTAACTATTATTATATTTGCATTCTCAATTTCGTCTGCAATCTCATATTTTCCTTTATTAAGTATACTCAACATCAATTCAGAGTCTACTTCATTTTTTGAACAACCAAGTGTTACTACATATACAGCTTTTTTAGTCATCAGATCTCTCCTTATAATTATCTTCTTCTAAGTCTTCCTTAGTCAACAGCACTTTTCTGGGTTTACTACCTTCATATCCTCCTATAACGCCTCTTTCTTCCATCTCATCAACGATTCTAGCAGCTCGAGCATAGCCAACTTTTAGCCTTCTTTGTAACATAGAAATTGAGGCTTGACCTTCATCAACTACCAATTTTATAGCATCTGGAAGCAGCTCATCACTATCTATAAAGTCAATTTCAGCTGTATTTTGTACAACTTCAATAATATCTTCATCATAATTAGTAATATTTTGATCCTTTAAAAAACTCACTACATTTTCTACTTCTTCTTCACTAATAAATGCTCCCTGCAATCTAACAGGTTTTGAATAGAAAGAAGGGTAGAATAGCATATCGCCTTTTCCTAATAATTTTTCCGCACCAGACATATCTAGAATAGTTCTCGAGTCAATTTGTGAAGAAACTGAGAAGGATATTCTACTTGGAATATTAGCTTTTATTGTACCAGTTATTACATCTACTGATGGTCTTTGAGTAGCAACTATTAGGTACATTCCAGCAGCTCTTGCCATTTGTGCTAATCTACATATATAATCTTCTATCTCTTGAGCAGCAACCATCATTAAATCAGCTAATTCATCTATTATAATGACTATTTTCGATAATCTTTCTTCTTGAGAATCTGCTTTTTTAGCATTATATGAGGTTATATCTCTAACACTGCTTTGAGCAAATAATTTATATCTTTTTTCCATTTCAGTAACTGCCCAGTTTAAGGCAAATGAAGCTTTCTTTGCATCAGTTACAACTGGGATTAGCAAATGAGGAATGCCATTATATACACTTAATTCTACTACCTTTGGATCAATTAATAGTAATTTTACATCCTCTGGGGAAGATTTGTATAAGATGCTCATTATAATAGTATTTATACAAACACTTTTACCGGAACCTGTAGCACCAGCTATTAAGAGATGAGGCATTTTATCAATTGTAGATACAATAGGCTTTCCAGATACATCCTTACCTAATGCAAGGGGTATATCTGAACCTATATTTATATATTCCTTAGATGATAAAATATCATTCAATAATACATTCTCTTTTGATTTGTTTGGAACTTCTATTCCAACAGCTGATTTCCCTGGAATTGGTGCTTCAATTCTTATATCAGATGAGGCTAAGCTTAATGCAATATTATCAGATAGAGAAACAATTCGACTTAGTTTTATTCCAGGAGCTGGTGACAGTTCATAACATGTAATTGTAGGTCCTTTATTAATATTTGATATAGTTGCATCTATTCCAAAATTTTTCATTGTATCTTCAATAATTTTTGCGTTGTTTAATATTTCTTTTTTATCACTTCTATCTGAGCCATTAGTTTGTGCTTTTAGTAAATTTGTTGGTGGTATTTTGTATAGAACATTCTGCATGTTTTTTTTGTCCTTTATTTCTGATTCAATAGTTAAAGCAGCATCTTTTATTTGATTATCAGTTAATTTTTCTTTAGGAAGTTCTTTTGTATTTAAACCTAAATTATTCTTGGAGTAATCATGAATTTGTATTTCTTCTTTGTTTTTGATTTGATTTGATGCTAATTTGATATCATTTTTATTTTCTTCAACCTTAAATTCTAATAGCTCATCTGGATTATGAATTTTTCTTATATTTTGTTTTTTTGTGGATGTACTTTGTTTTTTTTCAGTTTTAATCTCAGTAGCCTTACTTATTAAATCTTTAACTTTGGCATTTGTTAGTATTAGTAAACATATTGATATTAGTGCAGATAGAACTATATACGTACCAATAGAGCCAAATAATTTATAGAAAAAATATCCGAAAAAGCTGCCAACTACTCCACCACCCTTGTTCATAGTAGATAGTAACATACCATTTTGAATTCTAGCGATTAGTCCACTAGTACTAGAGTTTATTCCATCTAATACAACTAATAAGCTAAGGAAAATCACTATTGTTGCAATAAAGGGTTTAAGACCAGATTTATCAAATCTATCTAGAATAAAAATGCAGCCTGTCCCAATGATAAACAGAGGAAAAAAATATCCTCCGAATCCTAAAAGTGAGAAAGTTGTACCATTTATAATTTGGCCTACTAAGCCCATTTTTGTACTAAACAAACTTAAAAGTGTTATTAATCCTAAGGATATAATAATCACTCCAATAATATCTTTATTATATTCCTTTTTTACTGTTTTATTATTAATAGTTTTTTTTGTCTTTTTCTTGCTTTTATTCATGTACAGCACCCCATATATTTTTTAAAATATCGCCCATATCTGTATTATTATAGCATATTCAGGGTTCATTTTCATTACTTCTTTTCTATCATATTGTTTAGCTTAGATAGTGCAAAAGAAAAGTCTCCTATTTCGTCGATTAGTCCATACTCCTTTGCTTCATTTCCTACTAAAATTGTTCCGATATCATTGGCTAATTGATCTGTTGCATACATTAAACTAAGCAACCGTTCTTCACTGATATTTGATGTTCTCAGTATAAAATCATTTATTCTTTGCTGCATTTTTTGAAAATATCTAAATGTCTGTGGAACCCCTATGACTAATCCTGTAGTTCTTATTGGATGTATAGTCATTGTTGCAGATGGTACAATCACTGAAAAGTCAGTAGAAGTTGCTAATGGTACCCCAATACTATGTCCGCCTCCTAATACTAAAGAGACCTTAGGCTTTTTTATTCCATGTATCATTTCTGATAATGCAAGTCCAGCCTCTACATCACCTCCGATAGTATTGAGAATAATAAAAATACCTTCTATACCTGGATCTTCTTGACAATTAATAAGAATAGGAATAATATGTTCATATTTTGTAGTTTTTTTATCGGATGGTGCAATAAAATGTCCTTCTATTTCACCAATTAATGAGATAAATTGTATGTTTTTTTTATATCCAACATGGCCAGGAATTCCAAAATCCTTGATATTCTGGTTTATATCTTGATTATCATTCTCGTCAGTTGACTCATTATCTTTTTCTATATCTTCATTCATTACTAAGCCTCCTAATCTTTTATCCTTATTAGCATTCGCTCTATTTAATAAATTATGCTAAAAAAACATAATCAATGTAATGATTATGTTTTAAGGAAGCTCATATTTAATATATCTTATTAATAATCTAACTCTACAATTATCATATCGTAACCTATTTTTCGTATGGAATCCCAAGGGATATCCATGGAATTTTTTTCAACTCCAAAAAGTTTTAAGGTAAATCTTCTATCTGGGACTAGTAGACTAATTATTTTACCAGAGTCTTCATCTATAACTAAGTCAGAATCTGATAAGATTCCTAATCTTCCTCCACTATTCAAATTTACTAGTTCTTTTTCTCCTAGCTCACTTAGTCTCATAATATCACCTCATATATTATTAGCTATTCAATCAAAAAAATCAACTTAATCATATATCATTATTTAAATATATGTTTTTAAAAATATATTATGATATCATTTATGATAATATTTTATTAGATACTAAACTCCAGTATGACCAAATCCGCCTGAACCCCTATTAGTATCATCTAAATTTTCAACAAGTTCAAACTCAATTTGCTCATATCGAGCCAAAACTAACTGAGCGATTCTATCCCCATTATTTATAATAAATTCTTCATGACCTAAATTTATTAAAATGACCTTTACTTCACCCCGGTAATCACTGTCGATAGTTCCAATTCCATTTGCCAAAGTAATACCATTATTTATAGCTAGTCCACTTCTTCCTCGGATTTGCCCTTCATATCCCCTTGGAATTGAAAGAAATAAACCAGTTGGTATTAATGATCTTTCCATTGGTTTTAAGACTACTGAAGACTCAAGAGAAGCCTTTAAATCAATTCCTGCTGAACCATTTGTCTTGTATTCGGGTAAAGGCATCTTACTTGCATTAATTACTTGTATTTTCATCATTACACCTCATCTTAAATATTTGTTTTATTTCTATTTCCTTTTTAGTTGAATCTTTTAAATCTCCTACATAAGCAATATTTAATTTGTCTTTATTTAATATTAAATTAATTACTCTTTCAATATCATCCATAGTGACGCTATCTATTTTTTCTAGTGTTTCTTGAGGGGTTTCTATTCTATTTAACAATGACATGGATTTTCCCATTTCAAACATTCTACTAAAGGTACCTTCCATACCTAAAATGAAATTGCCTTTCAATTGCTCTTTTGATTTCCTTAACTCTTCTTTAGTAATTAGGTTTTTTTTCATAATATCTATTTCTTCATCTATTAGTTTCATAACCTTAATTAAACCATCCGAGTTTAAACCTGCATAAATTGAAAAGACTCCAGTATTATCATAGGTAGAAAGGTGTGAATCGATAGCATAAACTAAGCCTCTGTCCTCTCTAATTTTCTGAAATAGTCTAGAACTCATGCTTCCACCAAATATGTTATTGAAAACAAGTATTGGCTGAATATCCTCTGATATATTTTTAACTCCTTCAAGGCCTAAACAAACATTCAGTTGCTCAATATTTTTCTTAATACCTTTTATTTTATTCTTAAAAACATGATTTTCAATTGTTTTTTCAGTTACGAGATTTGAATTTTTATTGAAATTTCCAAAGTAAAACTCTAATTGTTTAATTACTTCATTGGTATCAAACTTTCCTGCTATTGAGATTACCATATCTTTAGGATTATAATTGTTATAGAAATAATCTAAAATATTCTCCCTATCTAAATTTGCTATACTATTTTCTGTACCTAATATAGGCAATTGTAAACTTGTATCTTCAAACATTAAATCATTCAAGAGCTCAAATACTAAATCATCAGGTGTATCTTGATACATATTAATCTCTTCTATTATTACTCCCTTTTCTTTCTCTATTTCCTCACTAAGATATTGAGAATTATTTAACATATCACTTAGAACATCCATTGCTATTGGTAAATGCTGATCTAATACTTTTGCAAAATAACAAGTTTGCTCTTTCCCTGTAAATGCGTTAAGTTGTCCACCTATATCATCAATTGATTCAGCTATTTGCTTTGGAGATCTATTATGGGTTCCTTTGAAAAGCATATGTTCAATAAAATGTGAAACACCATTATTAAATTTATTTTCTCTAACAGAGCCATTATTTACTATTAATCCTATAGTTACTGAATTGACATAATCAATTTTCTCCATTACTACTTTAATTCCGTTATCTAGTTTTTCAATAATGTACATCATTACCTCCGAAATGTTATTCTATCACATCACTTATTGTACCAATTATATATCCTTTTTGGAATAGGCTATTTATTATTTCTGGTAGTGCTTTTACAGTATTTGCTGTAGGATGCATTAACACTATTGCTGATTCATCAGCTTTAGTAATTACTCTATTAATGATAAGTTCCTTTGTACTATCCTCTCTCCAATCTATGGTATCTATACTCCAGAGAATAAACTTTTGCTTTAAATCCTTAGCTGCTTGTAATGTGTATTTATTAAATGCTCCAGATGGTGGTCCAAAAAGATTGGTATCAAATCCTGTAATATCTTTTAGTATATTATTTGCTTTGCTAATTTCTTCAATATTTGAATTATAGTCCAATTTACTATAATCTAAATGCTTATAACCATGATTGCCGATTTCATGGTTATAACTTTGAATTAATCTTACAAGTTCTGGATTTTTTTCAGCCCATTGACCTGTTATAAAAAATGAAATTCTGATATCATTTTCACTAAATATATCAAGCATCTCTTGTATATATTCATTTCCCCAATCAACATTGCACACAAAGGCAATTACTTTTTCTTTCTTACTTCCTTTATAATAAATATCTTCATTGAAGACTTCTTTACTACTTTTGATCATAGTAAAAAGGAATAAACTTAATATTAATACTAAGATAAATATAAAAATTACAATTAGCATTTTTTTATTTATTATCAATAACTTCATATATAATCCCTCCTATTATTCTTTCTTAATATATATATTCATAGGAAGTTTTTATATACAAAAAATAAAACATGAACCAATTGGTTCATGCATTAGAAAATTTATTCTTCAATTTTGGGTTCATCATTTAAAAGGGCTTTTCTTGAAAGATTTATTCTACCTTGATTATCTATTTCTAAAACCTTTACAAGAATTTCATCTCCAATTGATACTACATCTTCTACCTTTGCTACTCTATCTTTAGCTAATTGAGATATGTGAACAAGGCCTTCTTTGCCATTTAATACATCTACAAAGGCACCAAAAGTAGTAACTCTTGTGACTTTGCCTAAATAAATGTCTCCAGCTTCCACTTCTTTCACAATATTTGTTATTAATTCAATTGCTTTTGCACCACCTACTGAATCTACTGCTGCTATAGATACTTTACCTTTATCATCAATATCAATTTTAACTCCAGTTTCATCAATTATCTTATTGATAACTTTTCCACCTGGTCCTATAATATCTCTGATTTTATCCGGATTTACTTGCATCGTATAAATTCTTGGAGCATAAGGTGATAAATCTTCTCTAGGTGTAGTCATTGTTTCTGCCATCTTATCTAGTATAAATAATCTACCTATTCTAGCTCTTTCTAATGCTTCTACTAATATAGGTTCATCTATACCTGCAATCTTTATATCCATTTGGATAGCTGTAATACCATCTTTAGTACCTGCCACTTTAAAGTCCATATCTCCTAAATGATCTTCCATACCTTGTATGTCAGAAAGAATAGCTACTTTATCATCAGTTTTAATTAATCCCATTGCTATACCAGCTACAGGAGCTTTAATTGGGACTCCAGCATCTAATAAAGCTAAGGTACTACCACAAACACTTGCTTGTGAAGATGAACCATTAGAGCTTAATACTTCTGAAACCAATCTTATAGTATAAGGAAAATCATCTACTGACGGTATAACAGGCTCCAATGCTCGTTCAGCTAAAGCACCATGACCAATTTCTCTTCTACCAGGTCCTCTTACTGGTCTTGTTTCTCCAACAGAATAAGGTGGAAAATTATAGTGATGCATATATCTTTTAGATTCATCATCACCTAAACCATCAATAATTTGAACATCACTAGATGCTCCTAAGGTTGCGATAGTTAATACTTGAGTCTGACCTCTAGTAAACAAACCAGATCCATGTGTTCTTGGTAAAATACCTACATCAGTAGTAATCTTACGAATTTCATCAGGTTTTCTATTGTCAGGTCTAAGGCTTTCTTCTAGAATCAATCTTCTTACTTCATCTTTTATTATATTTTCAATAGTTTCATTTATATCCTTGTTCATTTCTGGATACTTTTCTAAGAAGACTTCATTTATTTCTGAAGATACAAGAGTTATTTTTTCTTCTCTTTCTTGTTTTTCTACAGTATTTATAGCATTAACCAATTTTCCTGTTCCATAGGCCCTTACTTCAGCTTCTAATGTTTCATCAGGCTTGAATACAACAAATTCAGTCTTTTCTTTACCACATTCTACTTTTATACTTTCAATAAAATCACATATTTTCTTTATTTCTTCATGTGCAGCTAGTATTGCATTTAACATTACCTTTTCAGATACTATATTTGCAGCTGCCTCAACCATCATAATTGCATCTTTAGTTCCAGATACTGTTAGATTTATATCTGACTTATCTCTATCTTCAACATTAGGATTGACTATTAATTTACCATCTATCAAACCCATTTGTACTGAACCAGTAGGTCCATTAAATGGAACATTTGATATCGATAATGCAATTGATGAACCTATCATTGCAGTTATTTCAGGGCTATTGTCTTGATCAACTGACATAACTGTAGTAATAACTTGCACATCATTTCTGTATCCATCAGGGAATAAAGGTCTAATTGGTCTATCTATTAGCCTAGATGTCAAAATTGCCTTTTCACTTGGTCTACCTTCTCTTTTAATAAATCCCCCTGGTATTTTCCCTACTGAGTATAGTTTTTCTTCATAATCCACACTTAAAGGAAAAAAATCTATACCATCTCTAGGTTTTTTTGAAGCTGTAGCTGTAGCTAAAACTACGGTATCCCCATATTGAACTAAACAGGATCCTCCTGCTTGTTCAGCTACTTTACCTATAGTCACAACCAAATCTCTTCCAGCTAAGCTATATGTGAATTTCTTTTCCATAGAATACCTCCTTTTGTAATAATATTTATTATATCCTAATCTCTTAAATACAATGTTTATTTATGTTATCTATTCTGTATCGTCAAAAATAAACTAATAGAGCGGGTAAACCCGCTCTTATTAACCCCTAATGCCTAATTTTTCAATTAAAGAACGATATCTTTCAATATCATTATTTTTTAAATACGTCATAAGGCCTCTTCTTTGTCCTACCATTTTTAATAATCCTCTTCTAGAATGATGATCCTTCTTGTGGGATTTTAAATGTTCATTTAGAGAATTAATTCTGTAAGTCAAAAGTGCTATTTGCACTTCTGGAGAACCAGTATCCCCTTCATGTAATTTGTAATCACTGATAATTTGATCTTTTATTTCTTTTTCTAGCATATTAAAATGCACCTCCATATTTTTTGTACACCTAAAGCAAAGTAATCGCTGAGGAACGTAAAACTTAGCTTAAGGTAATCTTTAACATTATTATTTTATCATACTAAAAAGAGTTTGTAAATATTTATCTGTTTTTTACTCTAATAATGTCAGTATTAATCTGTTTTTTTAGTAACTCAATAGTATCAAATTTAATTTCTGGTCTTAAATATTCAATAAATTTCAATTCAACAATTTTTTCATATATATCAGCCTCAAAATCTATTATGTGGCTTTCAATCTTTATAGATTTTTCCTTGAAAGTTGGATTAAATCCTACACTTGTAGCACTTAGATATTTGATACCATCTACTAATGTCAAGGTACTATAAACACCATTTTTAGGTAATACATAGTTAACATTAGGTTGTATATTTGCAGTTGGAAATCCTAATTTGTTTCCTATTTTCTTGCCTGGTACTACTTTTCCATAAATTGAATAATCCCTTGATAACATAACTTTAGCATCTTCTAAATCACTATTAATCAAGGAATTTCTGATTCGAGTGCTACTTACTATTTCATTATTGTAATAAATAGGCTCAAATATTTTAACTTTTATTCCATATTCTTTGCCAATTTCTTGTAAAAGCTTAGAATCACCTGATGCCTTATGACCAAATCTATAATCGGTGCCTACAACAATTACTTTCACCCTTAGTTTATTTACCAATATATCAGATACAAATCTTTTCGGAGATAGTTTCATGATATCTTCATTAAATTGCATGGAATAAACTGTATCAACACCTAAATCCATAATTAAATCCTTTTTTTGTTCTGGTGAGGTCAATAATCTAGGACCTACTCCGTCTAAAAAGGATTTAGTATGGTTTTCAAAGAGTAATATTGATTTTCTTAACTTATTTTCATTTGCCATAGCTATCATTTCTAAGACCAATTTTTGATGGCCTATGTGTACTCCGTCGAAATTCCCTAAAGCAATTGCTGTATTAAATCTCGTTTCAGTATAGTTTTCAACATTTATTGTTTCCATTATCTCACCTATATTAGCACTTTATCCATTTTTAAATAAAGATTATTTTCTTTAGTTATAATTTTGCCTATTCCTATAAAATGATTCTTTGAATATACTCTGTATAATTTTTCAATGCAATCTATATAATCATTACCAATATCTAGTAAAACACCATTTACCAGCTTTTTATATAAAACATCTGGAACAATAATATCATCCAAGTGTCCAATAGCCTTGTCCATTGGTGTAATTAAACTTACTATTTCATCTATATTCAAAGAGTTTAGAAGGTCCATAGATAATGAATTATCTATACTGAATTTCCCGACCCCAGTCCTAATTAGATATGACATATACCCATAGGTACCTAAATCTTTACCAATATCATCACACAAAGTTCTAATATAGGTACCTCTAGAACATCTTGTATAGAAGATTATATCTCTATTTCTATAATTATTCAAAATCCGTAAATCTTTAATATATACATCTCTAGATTTTCTATCAATGACTATTCCTTCACGAGCTAATTCATATAACTTTTTTCCATCTACCTTAAGTGCTGAATACATAGGTGGAATTTGTTTTATTTCACCTTTAAATTTTGTGAAGGAATTAATAATTTCGTCCTCATTTACCTCTTTTTCTGATGTGTTTATTACAATCCCATCAGAATCTTGTGTGTCTGTGCCTATACCAAGTGTTAACTGGCCTATATATTCTTTGTCAACACCAAGTAGATACTCAGAAATCCTAGTACCTTTACCTATGCAAATTGGTAACACTCCTGTTGCGTTTGGATCCAGTGTTCCAGTATGTCCTATCTTTTTGGTTTTAAGAAGTCTTCGGAAATAATAAACTGCATCATGAGAAGTCATTCCTTTTGGTTTGAAAAAATTAATTACTCCATCCACTAGATCACCACATTCTAATTATTTGCTCAACAACAAGTCTCTCAGCTTCATCGATGTCAGTAGTAATAGTACAACCTGCTGCACGTATATGACCACCACCATTAAATACAGAACTTATCTTTGCAACATCTACAAATGACTTACTTCTAAAACTTACCTTTATTTTGTTTTTTTCGACTTCCTTAAAAAGACAAGCTACTTCTACACTACTTATCTCTCTAACAAAATCAATAATCCCTTCACTATCCTCTAGGTTTGCATTAGTGTTAGAAACCATATCCTGAGTAACTTTAATTGTAGCAATTTTATTATCATTAAAGGTTTTTAAGCTTGATAAAGAGCTTATAAATAAATTAGTTTTTTCAATACTTCTATTTTGGTATAGCCTTATATTTATATCTCCAACATTTATACCAGTTCTTATTAAATCAGCTATTATTTCGTGTGTCTTATCTGTAACACTATCATACATAAAACTGCCCGTATCAGTGCTTATTGCTGTATATAAACAAGTAGCCAAATCCTTGTCTATCTTAATTCCCATTTTATTTATTAAATCATAAACAATCTCACCAGTAGCAGTAGCTCTATGATTTACAATATTGTAATCTCCAAATTTAGTATTACTTATATGATGGTCAATATTTATTACTGATTTTGCTTTTTCAATAATATATTTTGTTTTACCAAGTCTTTCTATATCACCGCAGTCAAGGACTATTAGCAATTCAATATCTTCCTTGCTTAAGTCCCTGATTTTATCTGTGGCAGGTAGAAACATATAGTCCGATGGAGTTTCATCAGTTTTTATAATATGCACTTCTTTATCTAATTTACTTAAAGCTAGATAAAGAGCTGTTATGGAACCAATATTATCCCCATCTGGACTTACATGTGAAGCTATAAAGATCTGGCTTGAACTCTTTATCTTATCTATAGCTTCATTAATCTTCAACATTATCTTCATCCTTATCATAATGAATATCTTTATTTACTTCACTAATAAGTTTTGATAAATTTATTGCTTGCTCAATAGACTCATCCAAAATAAAAATTGGTGTTGGTGTATGTCTTAAATCAATTCTATTTCCAATTTCCTTTCTGATAAATCCTTTTGCACTATTTAGTCCATTGATAGTCTCTTCTTTTTCTTTATCGTCCCCAAGTACAGAAACATAAATTTTAGCAAAGCTTAAGTCTCTTGAAACTTCAACTCTGTTAAGAGTGGTCATTGAACTAACCCTAGGATCTTTTAATCCATTGAATAACAAATCTGATACTACCCTTCTTACCTCTTCAGAGATTCTATTTATTCTCTTATTGTTCATTATTACACCTCAATTTATCTTTCGACTTCTTTTAGGATATAAGCCTCAAGAATGTCTCCTTCCTTAAGGTCATTGAAATTATCTAAGCCAATTCCAGCTTCAAAACCTGCAAGAACTTCTCTTGCATCATCTTTAAATCTTTTTAAAGATGAAACAGAACCATCATATGAAACAACATCGTTTCTAAGAAGTCTTATTTTTGCATTTCTTGTTAATTTACCATTCAATACATAAATTCCTGCTATAGAGTTTCCATTAGGTAATCTAAATGTTTGTCTAACTTGTGCTCTTCCTAATACCTCTTCTACAATCTTAGGAGCATGCATTCCCTTTACAGCTGCTTGAATATCTTCAATTGCTTCATAAATAACTCTATATGTTCTAATATCGACTTCTTCCTTCTTAGATACATCAATAGCATTTAAATTAGGTCTAACATTGAAACCAATCACAATTGCATTGGATGCGGAAGCTAACATTACATCATTTTCTGTAATTCCACCTACTCCATTATGAATGATGTTTATTCTAACTTCATCTGTATCTAATTTGCTTAAAGATTGAGCTAATGCTTCAATAGAGCCTCTTCCATCAGCTTTTATAATAATATTTAAGTCCTTAATTTCACCTTGCTTTATTCTTTCAAATAAATCATCAAGGGACACTTTCGGAGAAGATATCATTTGTTCTCTTAATACACTTTTCCTATCGTCAGCAATTTGCCTTGCTCTCTTTTCATCATCAACTACATGAAGTAAATCTCCAGAAATAGGCACCTCTGATAATCCTAAAATCATCACTGGTATTGACGGAGTAGCTTTCTTAACCTTTTTTCCTTTATCATCAAACATAGCTCTTATTCTACCACTAGCTGTTCCAGATACAACCATATCTCCAACATTTAGAGTACCTTTTTGTACTAAAACTGTTGCTATAGGACCTCTACCTTTATCTAGTTGAGCTTCAATTATGGTTCCAATAGCATTTCTATTTGGATTTGCTTTTAACTCTTGCATTTCTGCAACTAATAGAACCATTTCCAAAATATCATCTATGCCAATTCTTTTCTTAGCAGAAACTGGTACTGCTATAGTATCTCCACCCCAATCCTCAGGTATCAATCCATTTTCAACCAATTCTTGCTTAATTCTATCTAAATCTGCACCTTCTTTATCAATTTTGTTTATTGCTACAATAATTGGTACTTTAGCAGCCTTTGCATGAGCTATAGCTTCAATAGTTTGTGGCATAATACCATCATCAGCAGCAACTACTAATATTGCAATATCAGTAACCTGAGCTCCTCTGGCTCTCATGGCAGTGAATGCCTCATGACCAGGAGTATCTAAAAATACTACTTTTTTGCCACTTACATTAACCGCATAGGCACCAATATGTTGCGTTATTCCACCTGCTTCGCCTGTTGTGACACTAGTATGTCTAATAGCATCAAGTAAAGATGTTTTACCATGGTCAACGTGTCCCATTACTGTAACAACTGGTGGTCTAAGTTGAAGGTCTTTTTCATCATCTTCATAATCTAAATTAAATTCATCTTCGTCAACTTGTTTCTCAATTATATTTATCTCTACCCCAAAATCATCAGCTACAATTGCTGCAACTTCCGCATCAATAGATTGATTTTGAGTAGCCATAACACCCATACCTATTAATTTTGATATTATCTGTGAAGGGTTTACTCCTAATTTGTCTGCAAGATCTTTTACGATAATATTGTTCTCTATATCTATAATAAAACCATCTCCTTTTTTATCAACATTGGAATCTTCGGTATTTCCAACTTTTGATTTTGTTCCTTTATTATGTTTCTTTTTATTATTTGAAGTGTTTTTTTCTTTCTTATCATCAACATCATCTATAATTTCTTCTTCTACTTCAGTAATTGATTCATTAGATTTTTCAGTAAGTAAATCCTTTATTAACTCCGCTTCATCGGCCTCAATAGAACTCATATGACTGTTTACAGCAATATCTAAATCTCCAATTTTTTCAATTAATTCTTTACTACTAATATTCAATTCTTTTGCTAATTCATATACTCTGACTTTTGTCAAGTATTACACCTCCTATTTTTTTAAGGTGATAACATCATTCTTTTATTATCTCTTTCAGTTTATTATATATTTCATCAGTAATTTCTATTTCTAAATTCTTAGCAAATTTTTTTGTTTTATATGCTCCTTCAAAGCATTCTATTTTAGGACAAATATATGCTCCTCGACCATTCACTTTGCCACTTATGTCTACAGATACCTCATTTTGATTGTTTTTTACTACTCTCACAAGTTCTTTTTTAGGCTTACTTTCTCCACAAGCAATACATTTTCTTAGAGGTACTTTTTTGCCTTTCATGCTATCACTCCTACTCTTATAGAGCCTCATACTGGCTTTCAGATTTAATATCAATTTTCCAATTAGTCAATTTTGCTGCAAGCCTTGCATTTTGTCCTTCTTTTCCTATGGCTAATGATAGCTGATAATCTGGAACTACTACTATTGCAGATTTTTCTTTTTCATTTGCAGTAACCTTAACAACTTTTGAAGGACTCAAACTATTTGCAATAAATTCTTCAGAATTTTTACTCCAAATTACAATATCAATTTTTTCTCCATTTAATTCATCAACAATTGCTTTTACCCTACTACCCTTAAAGCCAACACATGCTCCAAGTGGATCAACATCAGGATCTTTGGAGAAAACAGCAATTTTTGTTCTGGATCCAGCCTCTCTTGATATAGAATATATCTCAACTATCCCATCATTAATCTCAGGAACTTCTAACTCAAATAACCTCTTTACTAATCCAGTATTAGCTCTTGATAATACTATCTGAGGCCCCTTAGTAGTCTTTTTTACCTCTGATATTATTAGCTTTAATCTGTCACCTTGATTGTACTCTTCCCCATCTATTTGCTCAGTTGGGGGTAATATTCCTTCAGTTTTTCCTAAGTCTATATATATGTTGTTCTTAGAAATTCTTTGAATTTGTCCAGTAATAATTTCATTCTCTCTGTTTATAAACTCATCGTATATAACATCTCTTTCAGCATCCTTAATTCTTTGGATAACTACCTGTTTAGCTGTTTGAGCAGCTATACGTCCAAAATCCTTAGGAGTAATTTCTATTTTTACTAAATCACCTATTTGATGTTTCTCATCTATTTCTTTAGCATCTTCAAGAGAAATTTGTAGATACTCATTTTCAACATCCTCAACTACATCCTTAGTTGCATACACTTTGACTGCGCCTGTTTCTCTATCCATTTCAACAAGAACATTTTGAGCGGAATTAAAATTCTTCTTGTAACTTGAAATAAGTGCAGATTCTAAAGTATCAAAAATTATTTCTTTAGATATCCCCTTTTCTCTTTCAATTTCGTGTAGGGCATCTATAAAATCTCCCATTCAATAAACCTCCTTAAAATTTCAATGCTAACTTTACAACGGATATTAATTCTCTAGGTATTTCAATTTTATTATCTTGTTCGTTTTCATTACTAAGTATAATGTTTTGATCATTATAACTATCTAATCTACCTTCATAATTTTTCTTGTTATTATAAATAGAAAACAGGCTTATTTCAACATCCTTGCCAATATTTCTATTTAAATCTTTATCTGTTTTTAATGGTCTATCTAGACCAGGAGATGATACTTCTAAAAAATATGCAGTGCTAATTGGATCTTTAGCATCCAACTTTTCACTTAATATTTCGCTCATATTTTGACAGTCATCAAGATTAATTCCGCCCACTTTATCAATATATACCCTTAAATAGTAACTACCATATTCTTTGATATATTCTACATCTACTAATTCATAGTTTAAGCTCTCGGCTATTGGCTCACAAATGGCAATTATCTCTTTAATAACTTCTTTTTTATTCATAAAACACCTCCAACATTAATTTTCTTCCCCATAATAAAAATCAAGAGTGGGTAAACCCACTCTTTGCCAGAAAAACCTTATCATTGTCTAAATTATTATATCACATTCTATTTTAGAAATCAAATATTAAATAGGCTAAATTCATTGTTTTAGGCTCTTCTTTAAAGGTAAGATCTTGATTATTGCTTTACTTATCATAATACTTAATTAAATCATTAGTAATAGATGAGATTTGGTAGATTGCTTATTACAATTTCTTTATTTCATTAATAAGCTCTTGTAATAAATCTTCTTCTTTTACCTTTTTTACAATCTGTCCCTTCATAAATATTAGCCCTTCACCATCCCCACCAGCTATTCCTATATCAGCTTCTTTAGCTTCTCCAGGACCATTAACAGCACATCCCATAATTGCAACTTTTATATGTTTGTCAATTCCTTCTAGCAATCTTTCTGCTTCTTCAGCAATTTGAATTAGGTTTATATTTGTTCTACCGCAAGTAGGGCATGATATTAATTCTAATCCTTCATTTAATAATCCTAGTGATTTTAGTATTTCCTTTCCAACCCTTACCTCTTCAATAGGATCTCCAGTCAAGGAAACTCTAATAGTATCACCAATTCCCATTGATAATAAAGCACCAATTCCGACTGATGACTTAATTGTTCCACGCCAAGGTGTTCCAGCTTCTGTGACACCTAAATGTAAAGGATAATCTCTAACCTCAGACATCATTTTATAGGACTCGATTGTCAATGGAACATTGCTAGCTTTTAAAGAGATTTTTATATCACTAAAATTTAGTTCTTCAAGTATATTGATTTGTTCCAATGCACTATAGACCATAGATTGAGCATTAACTCCATTATATTTTTCTAAAAATTCCTTTTTAACTGAGCCAGAATTAACACCTACTCTAATTGAAAGATTATTAGCTTTACATGCCTCAACTACATTTTTTACATTTTCCTTACTTCCAATGTTTCCAGGATTAATTCTCAATCCATCAATTCCATATTTTATAGCCTCTAATGCTAGTTTATAGTCAAATTGGATGTCAGCAATCATTGGTATATTAATCTGCTTCTTAATCTCCTTAATTGCTTTAGCATCTTCAATCGATGAAATAGAGGATCTTATAATATCACAGCCTACTTCTTCTAATCTCTTTATTTGAGCTATAGTGCTTAATACGTCAGAAGTTCTGGTATTTGTCATAGATTGAATGCTTATAGGATTGTCTCCTCCTATAAGGACATTTCCTACTTGTATAACTCTAGTTTTCTTTCCTTTCATTTATGCCTCCTAAAACATATTAATCTTAATTAAATCTTTATAGGTCACGATTAGCATCAAAGAGATTAAAAGAACAAAACCAACAAAATGAATGAAGCTTTCTTTATCTGGATCGATCGGCTTTCCTCTGAATAACTCTATAATCAAGAATACTATGCGACTTCCATCTAGTGCAGGAATTGGTAGCAAATTAAAAAAACCTAAATTTACACTAATAAACCCTAATAAATACAATAGGTTTAGTATCCCAGTATTTGCTGCCCTACCAATTTCTGATATAACACCAACTGGACCTGATAAATCACCAGTGCTAATATTCCCTTGAAATACACTCTTTATAAAATCAACCATCAAGCTTAGGAATAAGAGTGTATCATTTACTCCACCCTTTAAAGCAGAAGCAAATGATTTTTCATATTTTGGAACTATCCCAATCATAGTTCTTCCATCTTCTTTAATTGGTTTTATATTTATCTTTACCTCTTCATTGCCTCTACTAATTGAAATTGCTAGATCATCTTCAGCACTTGAATCACTTATAGTTTTAGATAATTTATTCCAACTATCAATTTCTATATTATTTATACTAGTAATTTTATCGTTTACTAATACTCCACTATATTCTGCTGGTGAATCTTGTATTATTTCACCTATTGTTGTAGTAGGGGTACCTACGCTATAGGCTACAATTGAAAGAACTACTATTGCCAATACAAAGTTCATTATTGCACCGGCAGCAACAACAGCAATTCTTGATAGTGGTGAAACTTTAGAAAAACTTCTTGGATCATCGGAATTTTCATCCTCACCCTCCATTTTTACATAACCACCTATTGGTAATAACCTTAAAGTATATTGAGTATCTCCTTTAATTTTTTGTATTAATTTTGGCCCCATTCCAATTGCAAATTCATTTACTTTTATTCCAACTAATTTTGCTATTGTAAAGTGACCTAGTTCATGCAATAGTACTACTAACAAAAATACAAATATTGCAGCAACTGCTGTTTGCATATTAACACCACCTTTAAATAAAATATCTGACAAGATAATATATTACTGGAGCAGTAAGGATTATGCTGTCAAATCTATCAATTATACCCCCGTGACCTGGAATAATATTACCAAAATCTTTAATGCCAGTTTCCCTTTTTATTCTTGAAGCAACTAGGTCACCTATTTGCGAAATAATTGAAGTAACTATTGAAAGAATTGATAACTTCCATAATGGACCTATATTCATAAACATCGAATATATAATAGTCAATATTAAACTACCTAATACTCCACCTATGGAACCTTCAATTGTTTTATTAGGGCTAATTTTTGGACATAATTTATTCTTTCCAAAAAGATTCCCTGCAAAATATGCAAAAGTATCCGTTCCAAAAGCAATAATAAAAACTAACCATATGTACTTCGTACCATCTAAATAACTTACATGGAAAAGTAAAAATGGAATATAGAATATTCCAAACAATGTAGTCCCAATACTTGCTACATTAGAGTTTTTATTAAATAAAAAGTAAATGAGTAATATAAGTATAATTGTTGTTACTACAAAATCTATTGTAATATTTGGCATTATGCTATTTAGAAAAATAATAATAGAACTATAAAGTCCGACTAAGTCATTTGGTTTCTGATTTATTTTTCTCATTGCATTATTGAATTCATAAATTCCTACAATTGATAATATTAAAATAGATACAGATAGAAATAATCCACCTTTATTTACTATAAATACAAGTAAAAGTATGCCTAATATCCCTGAAAACGTCCTAGTCCCCAGACCATTCATTTATATTCCCCCAAACCGTCTATTTCTATTTTGATAATCAATTATAGCTAAATATAAATCTTTCTTATGAAAATCTGGCCAAAGAACATCTGAAAACCAGAATTCAGCATATGCAATTTGATATAAAAGAAAATTACTTAATCTAAGCTCTCCACTAGGTCTAATCAATAAATCAGGATCTGGTTGATTCCTTGTATATAAATAATTTGAAAATGATTCAGTATTTAAATCATATAATGATATATTACCCAATTCAAGGTCTTTTAAATATTCTTTTATGCCATTTACTATTTCATCTCTACCACCATAGTTTAAAGCTATATTAAGTGTCATCTTAGTATTGTTTTTAGTTTTATCTACTGCTTTCTCAACTTCTTTTCTTGGTTTATCTGGTAGTTTTGATATGTCACCTAATATATTGAGTTTGATATTGTTCTTATGTAATTTTTCTAGCTCCTGTCTAATATACAGTACTAATATATTCATAAGTCCATTAATTTCTGTAATTGGTCTCTTCCAGTTTTCGGTAGAAAAAGCATATAAAGTTAAGTGCTTGATCCCAATCTCTGAAGCACTTTCAACTACTTCTATGACCCTTTCCATACCTTCTTGATGCCCAAAATTTCTTGGTAATGCTCTTTTTTTAGCCCACCTACCATTACCATCCATTATAATAGCAATATGTTTAGGTAATTTATCCATATCGATTTTTGCTAATAGTTCCTTATTGTTCAAGCTCATAATTACCTCCATCATAAAAAACCCCTTCTATTGAAGGGGTTTTTAGTTGCTAAACTAACACGCTCCCTAAGCCTAAAAGCTTGGGCTCTAGTATATTAAATTTCCATAAGTTCTTCTTCTTTGTTTTTTGTCACTAAATCAACTTGATCAATATATTTGTCAGTTAATTTTTGCAGGTCATCCTCTGATTTTTTTAATTCATCTTCGGTTATCTCTTTGCTTTTTTCAAGTTTCTTTACTTTATCTATAACATCTCTACGTGTATTTCTAATAGCAACCTTTGCATTCTCACCGTTTTTTCTAACTGTTTTTATAAGTTCTTTTCTTCTTTCTTCTGTTAATGAAGGTATTATTAGTCTAATTACCTTTCCATCGTTAGAAGGATTTAATCCAAGGTCAGATTTTAGTATTTCCTTCTCTATTATTGGAATTAACTTAGATTCCCAAGGTTGTATTACCAATAATCTTGGCTCAGGTGAAGAAACACTTCCAACTTGTTTAAGTGGAGTTACTTGACCATAATAATCAATATTGATCCTATCAAGTAATGTTGGATTAGCCCTACCTGCTCTAATACTTTGTAAGTCCTCTTTGTATACAGAGACAGTCTTGATCATTTTTGATTCTGCTTCCTTTTGAAGTTCTACGCTGACGTTTTCCATAGCATTATACTGTCCAG
>CAYZZR010000002.1:0-35295 GCA_964482775.1 uncultured Tissierella sp.
CCTAGTTGGTTAGGGCGCCAGATTGTGGCTCTGGAGGTCGTGGGTTCGAGTCCCATTATCCACCCCATTTTTTTTAGTAGAGCTATTAGCTCAGTCGGTAGGATCTATTAGCCAGTCGGTATAAGCAGAGAACCCAAATCTTTGATTTGGTGTGAATCGCTTAATCCGTAGCAACACGTTAACATTGGAATGATGAAACCATGTACTGAGGTATATGATTGACAACATGATCTATTAGCTCAGTCGGTAGAGCACCTGACTTTTAATCAGGGTGTCCCGCGTTCGAGTCGCGGATAGATCACCATATGCGGGATTGGCGGAATTGGCAGACGCGCTAGACTTAGGATCTAGTGTCATTGACGTGGGGGTTCAAGTCCTCTATCCCGCACCAAAAAAACAAAAGCACAAGGTATATAAACCCTGTGTTTTTTTTATACCTTATTTTGCTTCTAAGGAGATGAATAGAAGAATGAAAAAGATATTGTTAGGATTGTTGATATTATCAATAATATTTTTTATATACAACTATATTCAAATAAGTCAATTTTATGTTAATAGGATTAAGTTGAAATCAAGTAAACTAGTAAAGGGATTAAAGATAACCCAAATAACTGATTTTCATTCAAATGACAGAATAAATCTAGATAAATTATTTTTAGAAATTGATGTATTCCAACCGGATATAATAGTTTTAACAGGAGATGTAATAGATTCTAAGACTCAAGATTTAAGTTTAGCTTTTGAACTTCTAGCCATGACAAAGAGAATAACAAAGGATGTCTATTTTGTAAGTGGAAACCATGAATTATTAAATGATTTAAAGGAAGAATTCTATGACGGACTTAAGGCGAATGAAATAATAAGATTAGATGATAAATCTGTAATTCTAGAGCATAATTCCAATAAAATCAACTTGCTTGGAGCATCTTTTTTTGCTGATGAAGAAGATTATAAGATCTTATTCAAAGATATGAAAGATGAAGAATACAACCTCTTGTTATCTCATTCACCAAACAGACCAATTAAATACTTAGATGAAAAAACAGATCTAATATTAGCTGGACATACACATGGAGGACAGGTGAGACTGCCATTTATAGGGGGGCTAGTTGCACCAGGTCAAGGACTATTTCCCAAATACGATAAGGGAGTTATTGCTTTAGGAAATACAACTCTTTATATCGATAGTGGTCTAGGAAACAGCGTATTTCCATTGAGACTATTCAATAGAGTTCAAATCACAAATATTGAAATTGGGGTCAAAAACTGATTCTAAATATTAAAAAGACTTGTAATCATTAAATTACAAGTCTTTTGACTTTGGTACACCCGGAGGGACTCGAACCCCCAACCGACTGGTTCGAAGCCAGCAACTCTATCCAATTGAGCTACGGGTGCATATTATTTTATTAGAGCTTATATTTACCATATAAATATGATACTCAATTAAGCTTAAATTGTCAATTTCATTGTTAGCAACTACATATTTTACTTATCCTATGATATAATTAGTAATAGTCATAAGTAGGAGGGGTTTTATGTTTGGTCAGTTAGGAAAAATGATTAAAATTGGTTTGCTGCAAAAAGGGAAAACTGTTAAATTCTCAAGAGCTGATTTGGTAGACTATAGTATAAATCTGTTGGAAGCTAAGAGGAAACTTGATAAAGAACAATATGATGAAGTATATAATCTATATATAAAAATGACTAAAGACAATAAAAAAATAGAAATGAATTTAGATGAATATAAGAAGATAATTGATGCAATGGTTAATGACTTTGTTTCAATAGCCCCTAAAGAATTGAAGAAATAATCTATTATTAAAGAGTTATTCATACTATTGACATAATTCTTTTATATGATATTTATATGACAAAATAATATAGAAGAGGAGATAGAAAAATGAATTGGCTTAGAAAGATAATGACAGGGCGCTATGGAGTGGATCAATTATCGAATGGAATGTTGGTAGTCAGTGTTATACTATTTGTAATTAATATGTTTATCAAAAACAATATAGTAAGTTATATAGGTACAGTGATAATATTTCTTAGTTATATTAGAATATTTTCAAAAGATATAAATAAAAGGTATCAAGAAAATATGAAGTTTCTTAATTGGTGGAATCCTATAAAATATAAAGTTTCAAGCTTTAAAGATAGAATAAAACAGTCCAGGACTCATAAGTTTTTTAAATGTCCTTCATGTGGGAAATCTTTAAGAGTACCCAAAGGTAAAGGAAAGATAAATATTACTTGTCCAAGCTGCAAGACAGTTTTTGAGGCTAGAACATAATGCTAGAACAATATATGAATTTATTTAAATGATAGCAAGAAAAAATAGAAATACAATGGGCGAGGTGCAAGTTTATGGCTATTCTAGTAACTGGAGGAGCTGGATTTATTGGTTCTCACACATGCATAGAACTATTAAATGAAGGTTATGATATTATAGTTGCTGATAATTTTAGTAATTCTAATGTTGAAGTTATAAAAAGAGTGGAAGATATATCTGATAAAGAAGTAAAATTATATGAAATAGACATATTGGATAGAGATGAATTAGAAAGGCTATTTATAGAGAATACTATCGATATAGTAATACATTTTGCTGGATTTAAGTCAGTGAACGAATCTGTAAGTAAACCCTTGAAATATTATTATAATAATGTTTCTAGTACAATAATATTACTTGAAACTATGAAAAAATATGAAGTTAAAAAAATTATTTTTAGTTCTTCGGCTACTGTTTATGGCAATCCTGCTAGTGTTCCTATTAAAGAGGATTTCCCTGTTAAATCCATAAACCCTTATGGAAGAACTAAGGATATGATAGAAACTATACTACATGATTTACATATTTCTGATGAGGATTGGTCAATAGTTATACTTAGGTATTTCAACCCTATTGGAGCACATGAAAGTTCTAAGATAGGAGAAAATCCTATTGGAATTCCAAATAATCTGATGCCATATATTACACAAGTTGCCTTAGGTCAATTGGATAAATTGTATGTTTATGGGGATGATTATAATACATCAGATGGTACAGGTGTAAGGGATTATATACACGTGGTTGATTTGGCTAAAGGACATGTAAAAGCTGTTGAGAGGGCAAAGGATTATTTAGGCCTTTATACTTATAATCTTGGAACAGGGAAAGGTAGTAGCGTTCTAGATATTGTAACAACTTTTGAAAAGACTAATGATATTAAGGTTCCATATACTATAGTAGGTAGAAGATTAGGCGATATAGCTACGTCTTATTGTGATCCAACAAAAGCAATGAAAGAGCTTAATTGGAAAGCAGAAAAGACTTTGGAAGATATGTGTAGGGACTCATGGAATTGGGCTAAGAAAAATATTTCATCATAAAGAGCTAGATTTATGCATATACCATATTAAAGATAATATGGGGGTGGTTATATGTTTGAGGACTTTATGACTATGGAAGTCTTAACTACATTTGCTGGAATTACAGGAGCGGTTATAGTAATAGTTCAATTTTCAAAATCTTTAATAAAGAAAAAATTTGGTGATCATTTTGTTAGATTGTATTCCTTTATTATCGCATTGCTACTTACATTTTTATTCGCGAGGGAAGGTTCTAATATTGAAGGTATAGTACTAACTATTATAAACGCTATGGTTATTACTATTGCAAGTATGGGAGGATATGAGATACTAGCAGATCCGATGGCTCAAAGTGTTAGGAAAAAATAGTTTAATGATTAGGGGTAGTTATATGAGTAGTAAATTAAAATTATCCATAATAGTTTTTTTCATATTTATAATTGCATTTATAGCCTTTGTTTTAGTCAGTGAGAATAGTAATATGGAGCAATTGAAAACTGACTATCCAGAATTAGATGAGAATGTATATTTATACAGGAAAGATGCCATGAGCGTGTGGGCAATTAAGACCATCTTGGCTTTTGCTATTCCCTTATTTTTCTTGATTTCAAAATTGTCCCAAAAGATTAGTATATCTGCTGGAGATGGAAGAAATTTATTTTTATCTGGTTTACTATATGGATTTGCATTTTTTGGGATAGTATTTCTTATCAATTTACCATTTGATTATTATTCATCATATGTTTTGATGCATAAATATGGTTTAACTGACCAATCTTTTATAAGATGGCTAGAGCTGATGATTAAAGGGTTTGTAATCAATGATTTAATAATGTGTTTGTTTTTATGGATTCCATATTATTTAATGTATAGAAGCCCAAATACCTGGTGGCTACAAGTTGGTGTTCTTTTAATTCCAGTGATAATATTCATGGTATTTATATCACCATTCATTATCGATCCAATCTTTAATAATTATACTTCTATAGAAGAGGGAAGCTTAGGGCAAAAAATTAATATTCTGCTTGAAGACGCAAAGGTTGAGGATGCAGAAATTTTCATGGTAGATAAAAGTAGAGATACTAAGACAATGAATGCCTATATGACCGGAATATATAAATCGAAAAGAATAGTTCTTTGGGATACAACTGTAAATAATCTTTCAGAGGATGAGGTCTTGAGCATTACTGCTCATGAAATTGGCCATTATGTAAAGGGGCATATTTGGAAAAATATTTTATCTTCTACTCTTGCCTCAATTATCATATTATACTTAGTGTTCATATCATCTAATTGGATTTTAAAGTCATCTTATGGAGCTTTTGGTTTTAAGAATATGTACAATTATGCATCAATACCTTTGCTGATTTTGACCCTAAATATATTTGTATTTTTGTCTAATCCAATCTCCAACTATATATCAAGAAATATGGAGATTGAAGCTGATAGCTATGAAATATCTCTAACACAAGATAGAGAATCAGCAGTTTCAGCTATGAAAAAATTATATGATACAAATCTTGGCATACCAAGACCGTCTAAAATATACGAACTATGGTATTATACACATCCTCCATTAGACGAAAGAATAAAGTTTTACATGGAATCTGATTTTGAACCATTAACTAGATAAATAAAAAAGTATTAAAGACTCTTTGATTTAATTTAATTGAAGAGTTTATTTTTTATATTTAAATCTGAATATTAAATACTAAGGGAGTTATATTATGGATATTTTCATTGATTAATGAATAAAATGAATGTATAATAGGATATATATTAAAATACTTTGAATATTCAGAGATTCAAAGTGAAAGAACACAAAAAAAGGAGGATTTATTATGACTAAGAAGTTTATTTGTTTAGTAATGGCACTTGTTATGGTAGTAACGCTTGCGGGTTGTCGTACTACTGACGAACCAGCTGTAGCACCTGCACCAGCGCCAACAGATACACCAGCAGCAGAAGCTCCAGCACCTTCAGCAGATCCTAACTATAAGATTGGTATTATAACAGGAACTGTATCTCAAGGGGAAGAGGAATACCAAGCAGCACAAAATATGATTGCTAAATATGGCGACAAAATTGTTACTGCTACATACCCAGACAACTTTGCTTCTGAAACAGAAACTACAATAGCAAATGTTGTTGCTTTATCATCAGATCCTGAAGTTAAAGCTATCGTTTTTGTTCAAGCAGTACCAGGAGCATCAGCAGCCATAGACAAAGTAAGAGAAACTCGTCCTGACATGCTATTTATCAGTGGTGTTGCAGCTGAAGACCCAGCTACAATTTCTAGTAAATCTGATATAGTAATGCTTGTAGATGAAATTTCTATGGGGTCTACTATTCCTCAAAAAGCATTTGATATGGGAGCAAAAACATTTATACACTACTCATTTGCTCGCCACTTATCCTATGCTACAATCGCTGCTCGTCGTGAGTTAATGGTTGAAAAATGTAAAGAATTAGGAATCGAATTTGTTGACGTTACAGCTCCAGACCCAACTGGGGATGCAGGTGTATCAGGAGCTCAACAATTTATCTTAGAAGATGTTCCTAGACAAATTGCACAATATGGAAAGGATACTGCTTTCTTCTCAACAAACTGTTCAATGCAAGAACCATTGATTCGTTCAATTCTTGAACAAGGCGCAATATATCCTCAACAATGTTGTCCAAGTCCATATCATGGATATCCAGCTGCACTTAACATAGATGTAACTGGTCATGAAGGCGATGTACAATATATGCTTGATTCTATAGATGCTAAGTTAACAGAAGCTGGACAACAAGCTAGAATGGCAACTTGGAGCGTACCTGTTAATATGCTTATGGTAGAAGCAGGTGTAGATTATGCTATTGAATATTTAGAAGGAAGAACTAATGGAACATTAGATGAAGGCGTTCTAAGTACAATAGTAAATAGAATTGCAGGTGGAGAAGGTTCTGCTACATTAACAAAATATAACGAAAATGGCGTGGAACTTGACAATTATTACATGCTACTTTGCGATTTCTACGATTTTAGCTTATAATAAAATCATTTAGGAGTTTGTGAAATCGCCGGCTTGAACGGCAAGCCGGCGATTTTTTATGACCTAACCCAATGAGCAATAGCGAATTGCAGGTAGGTCAAATGCGGCGCAGTCCAAATCTGTGATTTGGCTAACGAAAGTCCGCTAATGTAGATTTACTTAAATTAAGATAGGAGGGATACATTTTGGAAACCCGATATCTTCTGAATATGGACAACATATCTAAGGAGTATTATGGAAATCGTGTACTTAAAAATGTTAGCCTAAAGATAAAACCAGGTGAAATTCACGCACTAATGGGTGAAAATGGTGCTGGAAAGTCCACCCTTATGAATATATTATTCGGAATGCCTGTAATACATAGTACTGGTGGCTTTGATGGCACAGTAGAAATAGATGGTGAGAAAGCAGTTATAGATGCGCCTCATAATGCAATGAACTTTGGCATTGGGATGGTACATCAGGAATTTATGTTAATACCTGGATTTACAGTTACAGAAAATATAAAAGTTGGTAGAGAAATAAGTAATCCAACTTTTTTGAGCCGTCTTTTTGGAAAGAATTTAGAAGTACTAGATTTTGATAAAATGAAAAAGGATTCAAAAAAAGCATTAGCTGATATAGGATTAAATATTGAAGAATATGTAAAGGTAGCTGGCTTACCTATTGGTTACATGCAATTTATAGAAATAGCCCGAGAAATCGATAAAACTGGAATTAAACTTTTAGTATTTGATGAGCCTACAGCAGTTCTTACAGAAAGTGAAGCAGATCGTCTTTTAGAAATAATGAAGCTTATATCAAGTAGAGGGATAGCAATAATTTTTATTACTCATAGACTAGACGAGGTTATGGCTGTTGCAGATAGTTTAACAGTACTTCGTGATGGTGAATTTGTTACTCGAAAGGAAATTAAGGATACTTCAGTTGAGGAAATTGCTGAGCTAATGATAGGACGTAAAGTAGAGAAGCTTGTTGACGATGTAGAGGATAATCGATTACTAAAGGATGATGATATAGCTTTAGCTTTGAAGGATTATTATGTAGATATGCCTGGAGAAATGGTAAAGGGAATAAACCTAGACGTTCGAAAAGGAGAAATACTAGGAATAGGTGGACTTGCTGGCCAAGGAAAGATTGGTATTCCAAACGGTATTATGGGTTTGTATGAAGCTAGAGGCGAAGTTGTAGCCTTTGGAAAGAAACTTGAACTTGATAAGCTTGGCAATGCCTTAGAAAATAAGATTTCTTTTGTATCTGAGGATAGAAGAGGGGTTGGACTTTTACTTGGAGAATCTATCGAGCAAAATATAGTATTTACAGCTATGCAGGTTAAAGATGATTTTCTAAAGAGGATTGGGCCTATAAAGTTATATGACCAAAAACAATCAAGGGAACATGCAGAAAATATGATTGAATTACTAGACATTCGTTGTCGAGGGCCAAAACAAGCTGCAGGAAGCTTATCAGGCGGCAATCAACAAAAGGTATGTCTTGCAAGAGCTCTTACTCTTAAACCTGACTTATTGATGGTATCTGAACCAACAAGAGGTATTGATATAGGAGCAAAAAAACTAGTTCTTGAATATCTTGTAAAGTTAAATAGAGAACAAGGCCTTACAATTATAATGGTAAGCTCAGAATTAGTTGAGTTACGTTCATTATGTGATCGAATCGCTATTATTTCGGATGGTAAGTTAGCCAAAATATTAAAACCTGATGCACCGGATGCTGAATTTGGGCTAGCTATGGCAGGTGCAAAGAAGGATGGTGCTAAGAATGCGTGAGAAATTAGGGAATATATATGATAATATTGGATTGCCAAGAATTATTATAATCGGCTTTTTTCTATCTATGTTATTGGTCTCGGGACCATTAGGACTTAGTGTTCCAAGCCTTTTAGGAGATTCAGTGCGTAGATGGGCAATGTATGGGATATTGGTTCTTGCTATGGTACCTGCAGTACAATGTGGTATAGGACTTAACTTTGGTATTTCACTTGGAATAGTGGCTGGTCTTTTAGGTGCTACTCTAACTATAGAAATGGGAATAGAAAATCCATGGATAAGCATACTTGTTGCAATGCTAATAGGTATAGTTTTGGGAGCACTATTAGGGGTAGGATATGGATTGCTTTTAAATAGGGTTAAGGGTTCAGAGATGACTGTATCTACATATGTTGGATTCTCTGTAATAGCCTTTATGAATATGGTATGGCTATCACTTCCTTTTAAAAATGGAGAGTTGATATGGCCTCTTGGTGGTCAAGGTATGAGAAATACCATAAGTTTGGATGGTAGCTTTGGTCATGTGTTCAATGAGTTACTTGATTTTAGCATTGGGGATCCAGTGACTGGATTTTATGTACCAACTGGATTAATTTTATTCTTTCTTCTTGTTTGCTTTATTGTTTGGCTATTTATGAGAAGTAAGGCTGGTATAGCAATGAGTGCAGCAGGAGAAAATCCTACATTTACAAAGGCTTCAGGAATCAATGTAAATATGATGAGAATTTTAGGAACTGCAGTATCTACTGCTCTTGCAGCTGTAGGAATTATCACTTATGCCCAAGCCTATGGCTTTTTACAGCTATATAATGCGCCACTTATGATGGGTTTTCACTCTGTTGCAGCTGTATTGATAGGTGGAGCTAGTGTAGGAAGAGCCAAGATTTCACATGTAATCATAGGAGCTTTCCTTTTCCAAGGAATCCTAGCAGTAGCGCTTCCTGTAGCAAACAAGGTTCTACCAGAAGGAAACCTTTCTGACGTAATTAGAATTATTATCTCCAACGGCATTATTTTATATGCCTTGTCCAAGACAAAAGGAGGTACTAAATAATGAATAATATAAGAAATAAAACCTTGAACTTTATAAATGATAATAAGGTAGTAATGCTATTTGTAGTTTTGTGTATAGGAGCTATTTATGCATCTGGTAATCCTCTAACCTTCGTAGCAGGAGAACTTTTTACCCGTATAGGTAGAAATGGATTTATGGTTCTAGCACTACTTATTCCCGTATTAGCAGGAATGGGACTAAACTTTGGTATTACAATTGGAGCAATAGCAGCGCAAATTGCTGTATTCTGGATTGTATATTGGGGTTTTGAGGGAATTCAAGGATTTTTACTAAGTGCTTTAATGGCAACTCCAATTGCACTTTTATTTGGATGGATGGTTGGAAAACTATTTAACAAAATGAAGGGTGCAGAAATGATTGCCGGCATGGTTCTAGGATATTTTGCTGATGGATTATATCAACTATTGTTCTTATACATTATAGGAGGAGTAATTCCTGTAAATAATGAAAGACTTATAATTTCAGGAGGAATAGGTGTTAAAAATACAATTGACCTTGCTGGAAATTTGAAATATTCTCTAGATACTGTATCCATGCTTACACTTATTGAGATTATGTTCTTTATCACTGTAGCAGTTATAGTGTTCAAGATGATTTTTAATACAGTAAAGAAAACAGGAGCATCAATCGTAAAAGACCTAATAGTATTAGGATTAGCTGCTGTGACATATGGAATAACATTTATTCCTGCGGTAGAAGCATTCCTTTCAACAGATAGACTGTTGTTATTACATGCAGTTACAATAGGTGTTGTATATATTGCTTTATCTAATGTATGGAGAATAATCAAGAATAAAGTGATACTAAAAAGTGAAGAATTTGATGTAAAGAAACCTTTGATGCATATTGTGCTTGCTGGAGTCTTATACGCAATGACATATATCAAGCCAATAGAAGTTATACTTATGTATGTAAATATACCAGTAACTACTTATTTATGTATAGTAGCATTGTGTTTCTTCAACAATATGCTTCTTAAAACTAGACTTGGTCAAAACATGCGTACAGTAGGACAAAGTAGAGTTGTAGCAAACTCAGCAGGTATTAATGTTGATAAGACGAGAATTATTGCGATGGTTATCTCAACCATACTTGCATGTTGGGGACAACTTATATACTTACAAAACATTGGTACCTTCTCGACTTATGGCGCTCATACTCAAGTAGGTCAGTTTGCCATAGCGGCGCTTCTAGTAGGTGGAGCATCAGTTCAAAAAGCAACAAATAAGCAAGCTATAATAGGTGTAATATTGTTCCATACACTATTTATAGTAGCTCCACAAGCAGGTAAGGAGTTATTTAACAATGCTCAGCTAGGAGAATACTTCAGAGTATTCGTAGCATATGGTGTAATCGCTGTATCCTTAGCAATGCATGCTTGGAAAACAACAATAAAACCAAAAGAAAGCCCTCTAAGTCAAAATGTATCAGCTGGAGGAGCTGGAGCTAAATAGAAAATACTGGGGTGACCCAGTATTTTTTTTACTAGATTTTAATCTGATAGTATTATAAACTAATATTATATGATGAAATAAGGAGGAATAATGATGTATAGTTTTAATAATGATTATAGTGAAATAGCTCATCCCAGGGTTTTAGAATATCTATCAAAGTACAATCAAGATATCCATGGAGCTTATGGTATTGATGATCATAGTCAAAATGCTAGTAGATACATTAAGAAATTAATTCAAAGAGAAGATGCTGATATTCACTTTGTTTCAGGAGGAACACAAAGCAACTTGCTAGTCATTTCTTCTTTTTTAAGACCTCATCAAGCGGTGATAGCAGCTGAAACTGCTCATATAGTTGGTCATGAAAGTGGAGCAATAGAGGCAACTGGGCACAAGGTAGCCTATATACAAACAGATGATGGAAAGCTTACACCTGATCATATCAATAGAGTTCTAGATGAAAATTCACAGGAATATACTGTAAAACCAAAGATGGTATATATATCTAATACAACCGAGTTAGGAACTCTATATAGTAAAAAAGAATTAAAGGCACTTCAGGAAATATGTAGAGAAAAGGGTCTATTATTATTTATGGATGGAGCGCGTCTAGGATCTGCACTAACTAGCAAGTCAAATGATTTGGAGTTAAAGGATATAGCTCAGTTAGTGGATGTTTTCTATATTGGGGGAACTAAGAACGGAGCATTATTTGGGGAAGCTATAGTATTACTTAGAGAAGAATTAAAAGAAGAATTTAGAGTATTGATGAAGCAAAAAGGGGCTATGCTAGCTAAGGGATTCGTACTTGGCATACAATTTGAGGCTTTGTTTGAGGATAATCTTTATTTTGAATTGGCAGAACATGCAAATATGATGGCAGAGAAAGTAGCAGATGTAATCAGAGAAGCAGGCTATAAGCTTTACATGGAGCCTTGTTCTAATCAAGTCTTTCCTATCTTTCCGAATACTTTACTAGAGAAGATGGAAAAGGAATTTGTATACCAAATTCAAGCAAAAATAAATGAAAATGAAACTGCAGTTAGATTTGTAACTTCTTTTGCAACAAAAGAAGAGAGTATAGAGGCCTTAAAGGATTTTTTTGAAAGAACTTGATAGCTTTTGTATTGAAACTTTTCTATAAATAGTTTAGAATAATATGGGTATATATCATAAGATGGAATTTTATATTGATTTAAATAACATTAATTGTAGCTAAAAGGAGTAATTAAATGAATATAGGAATTTTTACAGATACTTACTATCCACAGATCAATGGGGTAGCGACATCAGCTTTAATGCTTAAGGAAAATCTTGAAGCCCTAGGTCACAAGGTCTATGTGTTTACAACAACGGACCCTTTAGCAGATATTAATGAAAAGAATGTTTTTAGGGTAGCATCTCTGCCATTTAGAAGTGCGAGACGTGTAGGTGCGCTCTATAATCCACGCTTAGCAAGAAAGATCAGAAGGTTAAATCTAGATATTATTCATACAAATACTGAATTTCCACTTGGAATATTTGGCCGCACTATGGCTAGGGAGCTAAAGATACCCTTGCTACATACTTACCATACTATATATGAGGACTATACACATTACATAGTGAAGTTTGGAGCACTTGACTCCATAGCAAAATCAGCAGCAAGAAGATTAAGCAAGAGGTTCTGTAATTCTGCAGATGAAGTAATTGTCCCTACTGAGAAAGTGCGAGATTTATTACTGTCTTATGAGGTTTCAAAGGAGATTACAGTAATACCAACTGGTATTAATTTGGACAAATTTTATAAGGATAATTACCATCCAGATAAAATAATGAGTATAAAATCTGATTTAGGTATTAAATCAACTGATAAGGTAATGCTTTATATTGGCAGGATTTCAGAGGAAAAAAATATTGAAGAGATATTATTGTCTATGAAAGAGTATCTGAAAAATAAGAGTGATGTAAAATTCCTTTTGATAGGAGATGGCCCTGAAAAAGACAATCTTGAAGAATTGTCCAAAGATTTAGGTATAGATGAAAAAACTATATTTGCTGGGGAAAGACCTTGGGATGAGATTGGAATGTATTATCAGTTAGGAGATTTATTTATTAGTGCATCTCAGAGTGAAACGCAAGGGTTGACATATATTGAAGCGCTTGCTTCAGGACTGCCAGTAGTAGCTAAATATGACCGTTGTCTAGATGAAGTAGTTGAAAATAATGAAAATGGCTATACTTATACAGATGTTAATCAACTTCCTGATTATTTGGATTTAATACTCTTTAATGATGAAAATAAGAATAGATTGTCAATTGCAGCTATGGAATCTGTAGAGAAATTTTCTGTAGGTATATTTGCAAAATCTATTGAAAACCATTATAAAAAGATGCTCAATAGGTACAGAAGAAAACTAAGAGCTTCCTAATTAGCATAAGTGAAAACAGTTAGAGCCATATTTCTATGGTTCTAATATTTTGAAAAATATGTATAGAGAGGAATAGACATGAATATTGCATTTTTTCTAACACCAAAGAGAGAAATTTTGTATGAAACTGAAGATGCTACTATGAAAGAAGTAATAGACAAAATGGAATGTAGCACATATACAGCTATTCCATTAATAGAGAATAACGGTAAATATATTGGAGCAATAACTGAGGGGGATCTGTTATGGAAATTAAAGAATACACCGGGTCTATCAATTGATGATACTCCTTCCGTATCTATTAGTGATATAAATAGACATACTAAATGTGACGTAGTTTCTATTAATGCTAATATTGAGGATCTAATTGAATTAGCAAAAAATCAAAATTTTATTCCTGTTGAGGATGATGAAGGTATATTTATAGGTATAATTAAGAGAAGTGACATAATTAATTATTGCTCAAAAGTACTGCTTAAAGCAAATAAATCCATGATGTGATTTTAAAGGATTATGTTTTAATGGCAAGGAAAAGTGGGTATATAAAACACAATATAAGTTAGGGGAGAATTATTATGGGTGATAAAAGTATAAAGAATACACAAGTAAAGAAGAAAAAAAAGGTAGTGGATGAGAAACAGAGTTCACCAGCAACATATGAGAAATTTGTATATTCACAACCAGAACTAATAACCAAGAAAAAAAAGGAAAAGTAGAATTAAAAGCAGAACCATTGGAAACCTCCAATGGTTCTAATTGTATCCTTGCTTTTGTTTAACATCTACAGCTCAGGGTAAACTATACTTAATAGAGGATTAATTTGAAGGAGGCGTATTATGGAATTAAATGATACTATAAAGAGTCAATTAGAGCACAGAACTATTCGAGCATTTAAGGAAGAGAGTATTCCAAAAGATATATATGATACATTGATTGAAGTAGCAAGAAGAACAGCAAGCTCAACAGGAATGCAAGCATTTTCAATAATAAGAGTAACGGATTCACAAATTAGGAGAGATATATCAGCTGTGTGTAATCAAGAATACGTAGCTACAGCGCCAGAGTTGCTAATATTTGTAGCGGACCAATTTAGGAATCTAAAAATAGCTGAAGAAATGGGATGTTTCGATGAAAGAGCCGCCAATTTAGATAGATTCTTTCAAAGCTACACCGATGCTTCACTAGCTGCCCAAAATGTAGTGAACGCGGCAGAATCATTAGGATTAGGTACAGTTTTCTTAGGAAGTATACTTAATGACTCTGAGAAGATTTGCCAACTATTACATTTACCAAAACTGACATATCCTGTTCTTGGACTTGGAATTGGTTATCCTGACCAGAATCCACAGTTGAAGCCTAGAATGGACATGAATCTTAGAGTTTTTGAAAATACTTATAAAATCTTTGATAACTATTTAGAAGAAATAAAAGAATATGATGAAAAAATGCAAGAATACTATGATTTAAGAGAGGCCAATAAACGTGTAGATAGCTTTAGCCGACAGGTAGTGTCCAAAATAATAAATGTAATACCTAAGCGTCAAGCAATGTTTGACATAGTACGCAAGCAAGGCTTCAAAGAATTCAAATCAGAAGAATAGTAAAAAATCGCGCTAATATATAGTTTAGTGCGATTATTTTGTTTAAATGAATAATTGAGGATGGTATAATATAAGGATATAGTAAAGGTAATTTTTTGCAGATTTCCTCAGAGTATAAAATTTAGGGGGTTAAGCTATGAAGGTATTGATTCATGATTATGAAGGAGATATAAGCAAGCTAGTTCAATTTGATTCAGAGACAAAAGTCATAACAAACTCGGCTAGTATACATAATTGTATAGGTTGTTTTGGTTGTTGGATAAAAACACCTGGAGAATGTATTATTCATGATGACTTCAGTGATCTTGGAAAAACTTTATCTGAGTGTGAAGAGCTTATAGTGATAAGTAAGTGCTATTATGGAGGCTTTAGTCCTTTTGTTAAAAATGTATTTGATAGAGGTATTTCATATAATCATCCTTATTTTGAAATAAGAAATGGAGAAATGCACCATAAAAGACGCTATGACAACAAAATTGATCTTCAAGTAATATTCTATGGCAATAATATTACGGACAAAGAAAAGCAAACTGCAAGCAAACTAGTAGAGGCTAACTCCATTAACCTGGACTGTAAATCACATAATCTAGCCTTTATCAATGATTTTAAGAATAGAGAGGTAGTAGAAGTATGAAAATTACTCTAATAAATGGAAGTCCTAAAAGGATAAATAGCAACTCGGGTATTGTTCTTGACTATATAAAGGATAAATTTCCTAAAGATGATATATTCAATGAATTCAAATTCAATACAAAAGAATTAGATATGTCAATATTCAAGGATATTTCTGAATCTGATACATTAATAATTGCTTTTCCCTTATATGTAGATGGAATTCCATCACACTTATTATATAATTTAGCTCAGATGGAAGAATACTTCAAACTAAATCCTAAGCCTAATATTCAAGTATTTACAATAGTAAATTGTGGATTTTATGAGGGTAGACAAGGGGAAGTAGCTCTAGAAATGGTGGGAAATTGGTGTGCTAAGATAGGATTCATTTGGAGACAAGGTATTAGCATTGGTGGTGGAGGTATGTTATCTATGCTAAGTGATTCTAAAAATGGACCTTTTAAAGAATTAAATACATCCTTACAGATTATTATTGAAAATATTAAATTAAATAGAAATGGTAAAAATATATTCACGTGTCCAAGTATGCCGAGAATTTTGTACAAATTTGGTGGCGACTATGGATGGCGTAGTCAAGCGAAAGAAAATGGATTAAGCTCTAAGGATTTAAATAGGAGAATTATTTAGAACAATTAGAACTTTTTATTGTTTGAATTTAATATTTTTCATATGAAGGTGGTGACATAATATGTTCACAAAATTTATAGAATCCCTAAGAGAAGGCGTGCTTGAAAACAACGAAGAGAAGATACTTAGTCTTATAGAAGAAATGCACCCCGTTGATATTGCAATAGCTCTAGAGGATATGGATGATGAAAGTCTGTTGATTTTCTTAGACCTTATAGATAATGAGCTTAAAGCGGAAATTCTTGAACACTCTGAAGAGGAATTACAGATAAAAATTATTAGCTCCATTGACTACAAATCTACTGTAGAGCTGTTTTCATATATGTCAAATGATGATATAGCCGATATATTGGGAGTTCTTCCAATCAATATGAGAAAAGATTTATTGAAATTAATGAAATCTGGCGATATCAAACAGATACAAGAGCTTTTAGGTTATGCTGAGGATAGTGCTGGTGGTATAATGACTACTGAATATATTGCACTGTCTGGAGAATTATCTATATTGGATTCATTGAAGAAAATAAAAAAGATAGGTCCAAAAACGGAGGTTATTGAAACTATATTTGTCTTAAATAGAAACAGGGAATTAGTTGGTACTGCAGACTTGAGAGATATATTAGTGGCTCCGGAAACAGACAAACTATATGATATAATGAATGAAAATTTAATATATGTTCATCCCGATGTTGATCAAGAAGAGGTATCATTATTAGTTTCAAAATATGATTTAAAGGCAATACCAGTTATCAATAGAAAGAAATCACTTTTAGGGATCATAACTGTTGATGATATTATCGATGTTATAGTTGAAGAACATACTGAGGATATATTAAGTTTAAGTGGGGTTAATAAGGACGAAAAATTATATGGTTCAATAGTGAGCTCAGTAAAGATGAGACTCCCCTGGTTAGCTGTGAACATGGTAACTGCTTTCATAGCTTCCTTCACAGTCAGTCTTTTTGAAGATGTTATTGCACAAGTTGTTGCATTGGCAGCAGCTATGCCTATTGTTACAGGCATGGGAGGTAATTCAGGCTCTCAAACATTAGCCATTGTTATAAGAGGAATTGCATTGGGAGACTTAAATTTAAAGGATGATTGGAAACTAGTATTTAAGGAAATAGGGTTAGGAGTTGTAAATGGAATCTTTATAGGAAGTGTAACAGGTCTCATTCTCTTTATGAGATATGGCAACCCATATTTGGGATTTATAATCTTTATAGCCATGATTGGGAATCTAGTAATAGCAGGAGGGTTTGGATTTTTAATTCCATTAATCCTCAAAAGCTTAGGAGTAGATCCAGCATTGGCTTCTTCAATATTTTTGACTACAGCAACTGATGTTTTTGGATTTTTTATATTTTTAAGTCTTGCACAAAAGTTTTTGCCTTTACTATTACAATAAAAAAACCCCTAGAATCTAGATTCTAGGGGTAAAATATTAACTATTTTACAACTGTAATATTTTCTGCTTGAAGACCTTTTTGTCCTTCAACTACGTTGAATTCAACTTCTTGGCCTTCTTCTAATGATTTGAAACCATCTTTTTGAATTTGTGAGAAGTGAGCGAAAACGTCTTTTCCGTCTTCTCCTGTGATAAATCCAAATCCTTTTTCTGCGTTAAACCATTTTACTGTACCATTCATAATGTATACCTCCGAAATTTTATTACTTAAACTGATCGTAATTACCCACTAAAAATTTCGAAATATATACTGTAAACAGTACCTATTGAAATATATTTGGTGTTACTACTATTCTTAATTTAAGTTCCACTTTATCATATCATTTAAATTAATAATATGCAAGGCTTTTATTTGAATTTAAGGATATATCTATTATTATCTTGACATAATAAGAAAAATAGTTTAGCATTAAAGTATTGTTTAAAAAATAGTTTAGTGCTAAAGTATTGTGAGGTGACCTAATTTTGATACAAACAGAAATAGTTAGTCAAATAAAAGAAGTTTATCATAAGTTTTCCCAGCTTTTACAGACAAAGATTGATGAAGATGGCCTGACTCTGAGACTTTTATTGTTAACTATGCGAATAAGTAGAAATCCAGAATCGAATCAAAAGGAATTAGCAAATGAAATGAGAATTACTCAAGGTGCAATGAGTAGTTCTGTTAATCAATTAATAAAGCTTGAAATGTTGGAACAAATACCTATGGAATCAGATATGAGATACAATAAGCTAATGGTAACTCAGAAAGGACAGTTTTTAATTGATACGCACAAAGACTATTTGATTGATATTCTTAAAAATGTATTTTTTGGCTTTAATGAAGGTGAGTTAATGCAGTTAAATCAATTGCTAATTAGAGTAAATGATAATCTAAGTAATAATGATCAGATATAACGAGAAAGGCGAAATATCTCCCACCTCGTTGCAGCAATGTGTAGAAACTGCAAGCAGTTTCCTCGAAGCTTAAAACAAAAAGGAGGGGTAGTTTGAAACAATTATTACCACATATGAAAAAATATCTTAAATATGCTATTCTAAGTCCTATTTTAATGATATTAGAGGTTGCAGGTGATATAGTAATTCCTTACTTGATGTCACTTATTGTTGACTACGGAATTACAAATAGGGACTTAAATTATATTATAAAATTAGGACTTATAATGGTTGGAACGGCTTTATTAGCAATGTGCCTTGGTATATATAGTTCCCATTGCGGAGCAAAAGCAGGTTATGGCTTTGCTTCTGAGATTAGATTAGAAACATACAAAAAGGTTCAGGGCTTTAGCTTTGCTAATCTAGATGAGTTCTCAGTTTCATCCTTGATAACAAGACTTACAAATGATTGCAATACTCTGGGTCAAGTTACCATGATGAGTTTGCGTATGGCTGTAAGAGCGCCATTTATGATGATATTTGCACTTATAATGTCATTTGCTATAAATCCTAGATTAGCAAGAGTCTTTCTTGTATCTATACCTATAACTGTAGTTATATTTTTATTGGTTTTAAGGAAAGCAAGACCGCTTTTTATAGCCTTGCAAACTAAAGTAGATAGAGTAAATGCTATTATTCAAGAGAACTTGACCGGAATTAGGGTTGTAAAATCCTTTAATAGACAAAAGCATGAAGAAATGCGATTTAAGGAAAGAAATGATGATTTAAAAGATAATGCTCTTAAAGCTATATCCTTGGTTATATTCATCATGCCAGTTTTAAATCTAGTTGTCTATGGAACGATTGTTGCTGTATTATGGTTTGGTGGTAAAGAGATTCTTGTAGGTACAATGTCTGGAGGAGAGTTGATTTCTTTTATAACCTATATAACCCAAGTACTCATGTCACTTTTAATGATGTCCTTTTTCCTTATGCAACTATTGCGTGGTTCAGCCTCTGTAAAGAGAATTATTGAGGTTTTAAATACTAAGTCAGAGATAGTTCAAGTATCAAATCCAATCAAGGAATTAAAGGATGGATCTATTAAATTTAACAATGTCAGTTTTAGATATCCGGCTAGCAATGAGAACACTCTAAAGAACATAAATTTTAGTGTAAATTCTGGAGAAACCCTTGGGATAATAGGGTCTACTGGTTCTTCTAAATCTACATTAGTCCAGCTTATAGCTAGACTTTATGATGTTACAGAAGGATATGTAGAAGTTGGTGGCAAAAATGTTAAGGAGTATGATATAGAGTCCCTACGTGATCAAGTTGCCTTTGTACTTCAAAAGAATACCTTATTTTCAGGTAATTTACGTGAAAATATGAAATGGGGAAATGAAAATGCTAGTGATGAAGATATAATAAAGGCATTAAAACAGGCCCAAGCCTGGGAGTTCATTTCCAAGTACGAAGATGGATTGGATCACAAGGTAGAGCAAGGAGGAGAAAACTTCTCTGGAGGACAAAAGCAAAGATTGAGTATAGCTAGAGCACTAATGAAATCACCAAAGATTATTATTTTAGATGACTCTACAAGTGCAGTAGATATGACAACTGATGCCAAAATTCAGCATACATTCAAAGAGGAATTAGCTGATGTAACTACTATAATAATCACCCAAAGAATCTCTTCCATTCAAAATGCGGACAGGATAATAGTTATGCATGAAGGGGAAATAGAATCCTTTGCTGATCATAAAACACTTATGGATATATCAGCAATATATAAGGAAATCTATGAATCACAACAGAAAGGGGTGGTTGGAGAATGAATAATAAAAAAGGTCGCCCATATTTAAAGCCAAATGACCCTAAAAAAACATTGTTAAGGCTGTTTAGTTATTTCAAGTTCAACAAGCTATTGTTCATTGGAGGTATATCCTTTATAATAATAGGCTCTGTAGCTGAGATAGGAGCTACCGGTATGTTAAGCCCAATAATAGATTTGTTAGTTGGTAATTATGATTCAAATACATTTATTAAATATATTCTTATAATGATGGGATTTGTAGTCATTCTTGCAGCTGGTCAATATTTTGGAAATCTATTTATGGCTAGATTAGCTCAAAAAACAGTATATAAAATTCGTGAAGACATGTTTTCTCATATGGAGAAACTACCGATTTCATACTTTGATACTCATTCTCATGGAGATTTAATGTCTACATTTACTAATGATGTGGATATGCTAAACCAATCTCTGGAGCAGAGTGTATCTCAAGTTGTTATATCAATTGTAACGGTAGTTGGTACATTTGCTATGATGTTAATGATAAGTCCGACACTTACACTCCTAGTAGTGATTATGTTGATTATAATGGTGTTTGTGATTAAAAATATAGGCAAGAAATCATCCAAGAACTTTAGGAATCAGCAGACTGCTTTAGCTGGTATGAATGGCTATATAGAAGAAATGATGTCAGGACAAAAGGTAGTAAAAGTGTTTAATTATGAGAAGAGAGCAATAGATGAATTTACTGCAAAAAATGAAGAGCTAAGAGTAGCAAGTACTCAGGCTTCAACCTATGGCGTTATGCTAATGCCAATAATGGGGAACTTGACCTATGTTCTTTATGCAATAGTTTCAATGGTAGGAGCATTTTTGGTAATGGTAGAGCGATTAAGTGTAGGAAATATTGCTGCTTTCCTACAATTCACTAGAACTATATCTAGACCTATAACTCAAGTATCTAACCAATTGAATACTTTATTTGCTGCATTAGCTGGGGCAGAGAGAATTTTCAAGATTTTAGATGAAGAAGTTGAGTTGGATAATGGAGATGTAACCATAGCTAGAGATTGTGGTCAAGGAAAGGGAAACTGCTGGAAGGTCCCAAGAGAAAATGGAGAATATGACTTGGTTCCAGTATGTGGAAATATAACCTTTGATTCAGTTGACTTTGGCTATGTAGAAGGAAAAAGAGTGCTTAATGGCATAAACCTATTTGCAAAACCTGGACAAAAAATCGCTTTTGTAGGTTCTACTGGTGCAGGAAAAACTACTATTACCAACTTAATCAACAGATTCTATGAAATAAATGATGGTACTATCCTTTATGATGGTATAGACATTAGAAGAATAAATAAAATGGATTTAAGAAGTACTATGAGTATAGTGTTACAAGATGTTCATCTATTTGAAGGAACTATTGCAGAGAATATTAGATATGGTAGACTAGATGCTAGCGATGATGAAGTAAAAGAAGCAGCTAAGCTAGCCAATGCTCATTACTTCATCAAGAATTTGCCACAAGGATATGATACTTTACTGACTACTGATGGTCAAAATCTATCTCAAGGTGAAAGACAGTTACTGTCTATAGCAAGGGCAGCAGTAGCCGATCCAACTATTCTTATATTAGATGAAGCTACATCTTCCGTAGATACAAGAACTGAAAAGCTCATATCAGAAGGTATGGATAAGCTAATGAATGGAAGAACAACTTTTGTAATAGCTCATAGATTATCTACAGTTCGTGATTCAAATGCCATTATGGTATTAGAGCAAGGACAAATAATTGAAAGAGGAGACCATGATGACTTAATGAATCAAAAAGGTCGATATTTTGATTTAAATGCGGGAGCTATAGAATTGAATTAAAATAAGAGGTCTTGGATATCCAAGACCTCTTATTTTTCAAAAAAAATTATTTTACAGTTATTTCTCTATTAATAGGTTGTTTTATATTATAAAGAACTTTTTTAACTCCTACCCATGTAAAACAGGATATTGCTGCTATGGTGCCTAGTCTACCACCAACTCCTTGATAAGCAGAACTAGCCAATATGAATAGAAAACCTGTTATAACAGAAACCATAGCCATATCCCATAGCTTGGGAGCATTTTTTATGCTAATCATACCTGCATATGAAGCACATGCAGCAACTACCATTAATGTAGAACCTATTTCTTTAAAGAAATAAGGTAGAAAGATTCCAGAAATCAAAGTCACTATTGCTGAAGCAAATACACCGCCTCTATTTAAAGTATTTGCTATAGTATAGGTTGCTGTACCAGAAAGCAATGCAATTACTATAATCAAAATATTTTCCATATAATCACTCCTATTGGAAGAATCCAAATATAGTTTTGGTTATCAATGAGGCAAGAGCAGCAGTTGTTCCACCTTTCCCACCTATACCAGCATAAATTTCAGTTGTAGTAATCAAAATAATTCCTACAATTAATCCACCTAAGGCTGCCCCAAATAATGATGGTATAATTGCTTTAGAGCTCATTCCAACAAAAGAAGCCGTATAGGTAATACCTGCTAGTGATCCAGGCAAAAGTACAGCTGCAATGATACCTACAAGTCCGTTGGCAACAATTGCACCATAACCCATCTCATGATTAATAAACCATGTAGAAACTACTCCAATAAGAGCACAAATCAATATATTAAGTTTTGCTTTATCCATATTCATATAGCTATCTCCTAATTGATTAAATCATGAAAATGATCTTTTAAGCTAATAGCAAAAAAGAATCCAATAATCATTAAAAATACGCCATTAATTAAATCCATATCTTTACTCACAGTTGATAGCATTAGTCCAAGACCAGTTGCCACAAAAGCTATTAATCCTAATAACTTTCTTGTCATGTTAAATCCTCCTGATATATATTCATCTTACATAAGATATAATATTATATTGATAATATTATGTCAATATAATATTACAAAAATAGTGATATATTTGAAGAAATTAGATAATATAATTAACCAACATCATGGCAACGTTTGCAAATATCAGAAAATTAGACAAATCTATAAAGTTAAAATTTAGATAGATAATATTAATTTTTAATTTCATCGCATTAGCAAGGTAAAACAATGTTAAAAATATAACGATACATAATAGCAATTTATTCTATTTCAAAAATTAATATAAGCAATCTAATTATGGATTATAAGTTGAATTAACTATATAATATAGTTAGTGAATTTTTATGAGAGGAGAATACTAATGATAAAGATTTTCCATACTGCTGATTTACATATAGGAATGAAATTCAAAAGCTATCCAGAGCCTATAAAGACCTCCTTGCAGGACGCAAGATTAGATACCTTAGAAAATATGGTGAAAAGGGCAAACGTAGAGAAGTGCAATATATTTGTTATAGCAGGAGATTTGTTTGATAAGATAAATGGAATTGATAAAAAATCTATTAACAGGGCTGCAAATGCCTTAAACGAATTTGAAGGTCAGTGTGTTATTGTTATGCCAGGTAATCATGATTACGATAATGGTATGGTTGATTTGTGGACGACTTTTAATAAAGCCACCTCAGATAAGATAATATTTGTTAATCATGAGAATCCATATAATCTAGAAGACTATGGATTAAATGCAGTCATATATCCTGCTCCATGTCATGCTAAGCATTCTGGTACAAACAATTTAGGGTGGATTAAAGAGGAAAATATTGGGGATGATTTGATTCGTATTGGAATTGGTCATGGTGCTTTAGATGGTCTTTCACCTGATATGGATTCCAACTATTTCAAGATGACTATTGACGAACTTTTGCAGATTCCCATGGATATATGGCTGCTAGGGCATACCCATATTACTTACCCTATGCAAGAGGCAGTTATAGGTGAGCGTATATTTAATCCTGGAACACCAGAACCAGATGGTTTGGACTGCAAACATGATGGAAAGGCATGGCTTATTTCTATAGATGAAAATAGGAGAGTAAGTGGCAATAGGATATCTACAGGAATATATAGATTTATAGATAAGGATTTTGAAGTTCGTCATAAAGAAGATTTGGATAATATAATTCAAAGTATTGAGAATGACAAAATGCAAAATACTATTGCTCGTCTAAAATTGACCGGTAAGGTAGATGAAGAAACCTTTGATTATAGACAAAATATTTATAAGTCTATTGAAGACGATATTGCTTATTTAATAAAGGATGATGAGCATTTAGGGATTAGAATTACACCTGAAAAAATTCACAAGGAGTTTCTAGAAGGGTCATTTCCGTATAGGCTCTTATCAACACTGGATGATGAAGATACCCTACAGCTTGCTTATGAATTGATTATGGAGGTAAAAAATGATCATTAAGAAATATACTTGTAAAAGATTTGCAGGCATAAAAGACAAGGATATAGAGTTTGAAGATGGTTTAAATGTAATACTAGGACCTAATGAAGCTGGAAAAAGTACCTTGGTCGAAGGAATTCATTCAGTATTGTTCAAACCAAGCAAGCTTGGATATAGGACATCTGAGGATAAGGATTTTAGAAGTAGGTTTATGCCTATTCAGGCAGGAGATACAATAGATGGTGAGTTGATAGTTACTAGTAGTGAAGGTGATTATAGATTAGGCAAGGAATGGGGAGAAGAACCTAAATCTTACTTAGTTATGCCAAGTGACCAAATATTAAAAAATGAAGACAATATCAATGATGCTTTGAAGGAACTACTTGTTTTTGGAGAAGGGACCTATAGTAGTATTTTTTTCTCTAAACAATCTAGTTTAAAGAAAGCAATTGAAAATATTATGAATAACAAGGAAGCCACCAGTGAAGTAAGCTCTTTATTGAGACGTGCTATTATGGAGCTTGATGGAATATCTTTGGATAAGCTAGGAAAGAAAATCGATGATGAGCTTGAAAGTTTATATAAAAGGTGGGATATCCAGAGAAACTATCCTGAGAATAATCGAGGAATAAGTAATCCATATAAAGTAGGCTTCGGAGAAATAGTTGATAGCTTCTATAGAAAAGAAGGTCTTAGACTTGAAATGGACAAGGCCGATGAGGCTGAAAAACAATACAATGAAGTCTGTGAGGCTCTTAGGAATGTAGAGGAGAGAATGCTAGAATTAAAGAACACAAAGGATGAAATGGAGAAGCTGGAAAATGATATTATCCAAAGATCTATTTTAGAACCTCAAATAGAACAATTTGATAAGGATATGTTACTTATCACAAGAATCAATCAAGAATGGCCGCGAAGTGAAGAAAAGCTAAAGCAGCTTGAGTTAGAAGTTAAAGAATGGACTATAAAACTAGAAAATCTTGAAGACGAGAAAAAGCAATCAAATAAGCTAGCTGAAAAAAATGTACTAGCTCTAAATGTAGAAAAAATTAAATCATTAAATGAAAAGCTTAAAGATATAGAGCTGGAACTAACTGAAATTAAGCCTATATCCAAAGAGGATATAATAAAGCTAGAAAATAGTTATAATGAGATAAAAACTGTAGAAGCTATGATGAAGGCCGGAACCATTATTGGAAAGCTTAATAGGCTTGATCCTGAATGGAGTATGTTGGTAACTAAAGATTTAGATGAGCCAATAGCTGTAAGTTCTGGAGATGACTTTAGAGCAAATGGATATCTTAAGCTGCAATGCAGTAATTTATTTGAGTTGGAGCTAAAGTCAGGAGACATGGATTTTAATCAGCTGAGAGCTCAGTATGAAAATCAAAAAAATAGCTTTGAAGAACTTCTAGTAAATCTTCAAATAAAGAGCATCGAAGAAGCTAAGCTAAATAATGAAAAATGGACTATCTTAAATAGAAGTTTGGAAAACTATTCAGATAAAGTAAGTGAAATATTGAATGGAGAAACCTATGAAGCTTTGATAGAAAAGCTTGAAGCCTATGGTGATTTATCAAAGATTAGGACTCTTGATATAATTGACGATGAAATAAAGACTGTAAATATTACAATGATGGAATTGAATGCTAATAAAAAAGTTATTGAAGCAGATATTAATAAATGGACTTATGAATACGAAAATATTGATGGATTGTTTGAAAAGATAATAGAAATAAAGATGAATCAAAAGGGTAAACGTGATGATTTGAACAAATTGGCAATTCTACCAGAAGGATATAATTCTCCAGAAGATTTCAGAGATAAACTGATTGAAATTAGGAAGAGCTATGAAACTTCAAGTAGTTCATTGGCTGAGCTAAAGGAGCTATACTATGAAAGAGAAAAGAATCTATCAGATTCAACCTATGAAGATCTTTTAATGGAATATGCTTCTGAAGAAAAGATATTTACAAAGAAGCTTGAAAAGGGCAAAAAATTATTAAAAATAAAAGAGGCTTTTGATGAAACAAGAAATAAAATGGATGATTCTTCTTTTAATCCAGTGATCAAGACCTTTTCCAGTTATTTATCCATTTTGACAAATGGGAATTATAAGGTAAAGGATATAGATAAGGATTTTAATCTTATGATACATAAAGAAGAGTGCAGTATTATGCCATTAAATCTCTTATCATCAGGTACCTATGATTCTGTAGCCTTAGCTCTAAGATTTTCCATACTAGAATATATTTTGAAAGATAAGAAAGGATTCGTTATTCTTGATGATTGCTTAGTCGATTTAGATCCTTATAGAAGGGATATGGCCTCGAAGCTTATCAATGAATTCGCAAAAAAACATCAAGTAATATTTACTACCTGTAGTCCAGATACAGCAGATTTGCTTGGTGGTAGATTAATAAAGCTTAAATAAGAGGAGAGTGTTTTTATGATAAAAGCATATTTTGTTGGTATATCAACCCAATACGAGGGTGAAGATATTGAAATTAGATATAGTGTATTTAATGAAGAGGAACTAATAGTTAAGAAAAAGTTATTTTTAGATTATCAGAAACCTGCATTAGTAGGGCATGTTGGTATAATTACTATGTTAAGGGATTTAGAAAAGTATAAGAAAGAAGAGATTATAGTATATATTAACGACGGTTCTCTTTATGAAGCTATCAATGCAACCTCAGGTACTAAAAATAAAGAGGTTCTTGAAAAAGCAAAGGAAACAAGAAGAGAAATAAAAAGATTTGATGACTTAGAGATTGTTAACATTACAGGGGACTATAAAAAGACAGTTGAGTGGGATCAAGTTTTAAGTTCATAAAGTTATGAAGAAAGGATGCATATCACAATTAAATATGCATCCTTTTATTTAATTCATTTCTAATTTCATTTCCTTGAAATATAAATATTCCAGCTAAAGATATTATGCTTATAGATATACTTATAATTGAGGGATATATCACATTTACCCAATCAAATAGGATAAATAAGATAGGTATTATACCAAAAATTCCATCTATTAATGAGTAGGTGATATAATCTCTAGTGCTTAGCTTCAGAATTTTAGCGGTAACATACATAATTATCATAGCTGAAACACAAGCAATTGGAATTACATAATCTAAGGACCATCCTCTCCAACCTGTATTCCAATCCCAAAAAAGGGATAGGAGTGATATAATGGCTACTTGTAAGATAATCTTCTTTGGTATATGATATCTTTTTTGTATGATAACTATTAGTCCTAACCACACACTTGCCAATGCTAAGACTAAAAGAAGGGGCCAATTGATACTAGATGGAAATACCATATTTATAGCAAAGCTTATAACAACTACAACAATAGAAATGAACATCATAATCTTTAGAGCTAAATGGCTTTCATAAAATGGAGGTATTTTAGGAAAAATTTCTTCTTGTTTATGGTCACCTTCACTATCAGGGAGTATATTACCACATAGGGAGCATTTCTTTCTAATATCCTTTATATGAACTTTACAGTGGTTACAATATTGCATAGACTTACTCCTTTCTATAGGTTTGATGATATTTCAACATCAACACCAGTGTTAGATAGAAATTGAAAAAACGTTCTTTGAATATCTGTTTCCTCAAATGGAGAAGTAAAACCAATTACAAGTCTATCCCCATATGAACATAGAACTATTTGAGGCCTTTTAGCGCTTACACATATGCTAAACTGATGTATATAAGGCTGAAATTCAGGGGGCATCATAATTCTACCTATGTTGGAAATCGATGATGTCATGCTTCTTCCTTTGAAGTAATTAGCAATTTTTAATGCGTAATCCTTAAGTGACAATGGTATTACTCTTGCTAATGGATTCTTTTCTAAGGACATTAGACTATCTAGATGTATATTCAATTCATCCTTGGTTAGACCTTTTTCAAATTGAATCTTTACACTATTTATAATACTCTCTAAGCTAGAATCATTATTCTTAAAATCATAAGATATATTCATAGTGCTAAAGAAATTTCTAGCTGTTTTAGAATCAAAAAATTGTCTAAGGTTAATTGGCACAGACAAAACAACTGGATACTTTACCATATTTGAAGGCATATCTTTATATATAGTGTATATTAAAAGAGATGTTAGAAAGATGGTTAGAGTTGTGTTGTAGTTATGGGCTTGCTCTAAAACTGCTTTGGCAGACATTGCACCTTCAATAAGCTTGGTTCTCTTTTCATCCGTTTTTGTCCCTTTAATATTGTAAGCGTTGGAAAAGTCAACTCTTGGTTCTTTTTTGCTTATATTACCCTTTACATAGTTTTTTTCAAAGCTGTCATCCATCATTTGACTTATAGATGCTTTATAATTTATCTTTGGGATTTCTTTAGATAGCTTATCCTTATATTTTTCAGTCATATAGTAATAAATTATAGTTTCCATAAACCATAAAACTCCAGCACCATCTGTAAGAGCGTGGAAGACCTCTAAGTTGATTCTCTTATTATAATAGGATACTCTGAATAGGAGATTTCTCTTATCCTTGATATATATAGGAGCACATAAGGGTAATGATTCCATATCTATATATGGTTTAATGTCAGTTTGTTCAAAGTAGTACCAAAATACTCCTCTTCTAAGCACTGATCTGTAGATAGGAAAGCTTTCAATTGCCAAGTTTAAAGACATTTGCAAGATTAAAGGATCAACCTTTTCGTATAGCTCACAGGCCAATCTAAAGACTTTAGTATCTTGGTTATTACATGTAGCTGGAAATATTTTAGAGGCGTTGTCAAGACGTCTCCATCTTACTTTTTTATTTTGTTTCATAAGTTATTCCTCACTTAGATTAGTTCATCATTTAAAAACTTTTTTATTAAGTCATAGGACACAGCAACATCTTCTATATTCAATGGGTTAGAAAAAAAGCCATGAAGTGCGTCATTTATTCTATATATTTTTACATCATTTCCAGATTTCCTTAACTTTAATCCATAAGCTTCTCCCTCATCACGGAGGGGATCAAACTCAGCAGTTAATATTAAAGTTTTAGGTTGATTTGAAAGATTGCTTTCCAAAATTGGTGCTACATATGGGCTTTGTCTATCCAGCTCATTTGGTACATAAAGGTCCATGTAATCCTGTATGCGCTTAGATGTCATAAAATAATCTTTACCATTTTCTACAACTGATTTATAAGGAGAGGCTTGGCTATGATCATAGTTAGTAGCTGGGTAGATGAGTATTTGCTTACCTGGAAGAAAGTCTCCTCTATCTCTAGCCATAAGAGACACAACAGCTGCTAGATTTCCTCCAGCACTATCACCTATTAGGACAATATCACATTGTTCACAATCTACATAATCTAAGTTCATAAATATCTCTTTAGTTACATAATAGCAATCCTCAACTCCCTCTGGATAAGGATGCTCAGGAGCCAGTCGATAATCTACTGAAACTACAGTATAACCAGTTTCATTGGCCATATTTGAACAAACATTAGTATAAGAGTCAATATTACCTGTTACCCATCCACCACCGTGGAAGAATATCAACACCTTATGAATGGATTTTTCCTTGGGAATAAAAACTCTAACTGGTATTTCTCTTCCATCAACCATTATTTTGTTGTCCAACATTTTATATGTTTTTTCTATAGGAGGATTTATGATTCCAATTAACTTTCTAAACTTTTTATAATGTTTCTTTAAGCTTATTTGTGGTTTAGAGATTATTTTTAAAGCAAATCTTTTTATGCGTCTCATCACATAGCCTCCTTTATTAATTGTATTAGTATTTTACCATATAATAAAGTATTTAACATGAAATGTAAACCAATTTATTATCTAATGAGTAGAATCTCAATACAAAAATACAAATTCTTATTAAAAGAATATTTAAAAAAATGGTTGACAAGAATAAAGTTAAGTCATATAATAGTACGAAATATATAAATTTAAGCGTCAAAGAGGAATATTAGAAAAGAATATGCTAACAGGAAGGAAGATTCACCGACTGAGAGGTCTTCTAAGATAAGTTTTTTCGAACCTACCCTCGTAAGCTGCAGGTGATAAAGCCTGTCCGTTCACCAACGTTACTGGTTTCAAGAGGATTAGAAATTTTCTAATCAATTTGGGTGGCACCGCGATTAACCTTCGTCCCTTTTTTGGGACGGAGGTTTAAATATTTTTTGTATATAAAAATGAAAGAGGAGGTAGTGAGATGAACAGTGGAAGTATTCAGATTTTAATTGCTATGGTATTATACGTTTCAGTAGTTGTTGCAATTGGACTATATTATGCAAAGAGAGCAGGCGAGAGCAGTGACAATTATCTTATAGGTGGGAGATCACTAGGTCCCTGGGTAACAGCAATGGGAGCTGAAGCTTCTGACATGAGTGGTTGGCTCTTAATGGGATTGCCAGGTGTAGCCTATTGGGTTGGTTTAAGTGATGCAATATGGACTGCAATAGGTCTTCTTATTGGAACATACCTGAACTGGTTATTTGTTGCCAAGAGAATAAGAGGTTACTCAGTAGTTGCCAACAATTCAATTACCATTCCTGACTTTTTTAGTAATAGATTTAAAGAGAGCAAGAAGGTACTCATGACAATTGCAGCATTATTTATTTTAATTTTCTTTTCCGTTTATGCTGCTAGTTGCTTTGTTACAATGGGTAAGCTTTTTAGCACATTATTTGGTGTAAAATATATTTATATGATGATTGCAGGAGCAATTTTTGTAGTCTTATATACCTTTGTAGGAGGGTTTTTAGCGGAAAGTGCATCAGATTTTATGCAGGGTATAGTGATGTTCTTTGCATTGATTGCCGTATTGGTAGCAGGTATTTCTGCTGGAGGAGGAGTTTCTCAAATAATTGCAAATGCTAATGAGATCCCAGGATTTTTTGAGTTTTTCGGAATAGCATCTCCTATATTAGTAGATGGAGTTCAACAAATAGAAAATTCTAAATCATTGTTTGGTGAAGCAGGAACTTATGGATTATTAACTATTATATCAACTCTTTCTTGGGGATTAGGATATTTTGGTATGCCTCAGGTATTGCTAAAATTCATGGCAATTAGACATGTAGAAGAGATTAAATTATCCAGAAGAATAGCAACAATTTGGTGTACTATATCCTTATGTGCTGCAGTTGCAATAGGTATCATAGGGAGAGCTGTTTTTTCTACTGATTTACTAACTCAGAGTGCATCAGAAGGTATATTTATATTGATGTCTACTAACTTCTTTGTACCAATATTTGCAGGAGTTGTAATGGCTGGAATTCTAGCTGCAACTATAAGCTCTGCAGATTCATATTTATTGATTGCAGCATCAGCCTTTTCGAAAAATATTTATAAAGGAATAATGAAAAAAGATGCCAAGGATAAGGAAATATTAATAATGACTAGAGGTACATTGGTGGTCATATCTTTGATAGCTATTATTATAGCTCTTGATGAAAGCAGTGTAATATTTACAGTAGTATCCTTCGCTTGGGCAGGCTTTGGTGCAACCTTTGGGCCAATTATGTTATTTTCATTGTTTTGGAAAAGAACCACTAGAGAAGGAGCAATAGCAGGAATGTTATCAGGGGGGCTTATGGTATTTGTTTGGAAGCTGATTATAAAGCCAATGGGAGGAATATTTGGAGTTTATGAATTGTTACCAGCTTTCTTGTTGTCATCTATTGTAATTTATCTTGTTTCAATTTTGACAAAGGAACCATCTAAAGAAATTCAAGATGAGTTTGAATTAGCAAAGAATTTTAAAATGGATTAAAAACAATAAATAAGACAAGGAGGGGGGTCCTTGTCTTAGGGGGTTAATTATGCCTGCTACTTAGATCATCTAATAGATCTGAGGTAAGCTTATTAATATCTTCAATCCTTTTATTTAGCTTGTTGAATTTTTTAGCAAGTTCATAGTCTTTTGGTTGAGCTAAATCGTTGGAATTTAGAAGCATATTTATACTAGTAGTATATTCTAGATTGTTAAAATTGTTCACTTCAATTTTTTTTGCCTGATTCATTATTTCTTCAATAGCTCTTTTATTTTCCATAATATCCTTCCTTTCTTAGTCGATACTATTAGTATGTATAAAGTGGAAGATATTATTAAAAAAAATAGCCCTAAGGCTATTTTCTATTTTCATCATCTACCCATTCTTTTGCTTTTTCTACAGAATCCTCAGTTGGGATAGCTACTTGAGAATCTTCAATTTTTCTTTCAGTTTTGTAATATATGTCAGTTGCAGTATCTTCCAGTTTTGGTTCTCTATTTTGTTTATAAGTTCCTTCGATTTTATTATTGTCAATATTCTTTTTTATATCGGTCACTTCAATCCCTCCTATACATCTATTACCTAATCTATACCCAAGGATTTTACTTATAACACAAAATTAAAATTTTATTTTCTATTTTCATCATCAACCCAGTCTTTTGCTTCTACAACTGCATCATAGGTAGGAATAGATACATTGGACTCCTCAAGTTTATGATCGATTTTATAATATACATCAGTTTCTCTATCATCATTTTTAACTTCTTTTAACTGCCTATTAGTTAAGGTGCCTATAGTAACTGTATGGTTCTTAGATATTTGGTTGATTCCATTATTATGATTATCACTATTTTTCATCTTCAACTCTCCTCTTCTTAATTCATTTCTATTAGTTCTGGTAGAGGAAGGTAACTACTGGAATTCATTTGTTTAGTTATAACAGTACCGTCCTTATAAGTTACTAGTACTTCTGAATTCACATTAGCTCCATCCATACCAATAATCTTGGTTTTCATCTCTCCAGGGGAAAGATTTTCATTTTTTATATACTTTATTGAGGGTTTTATAATATTGTTTATTTCATGACTCCATTCAACACTTGGTGGAGATTCAGTTCCATAGAACCCCATATACAACCTGTTCTCAATTAACTTAGACCATATTAGAATATTGCCATCAGTGGTATTTTTGAATCTAAAATCCTTAAATCCATAAGCAACGGTTGCATCTTGCCCATAGGGTACATAGTTTATAGGCATAGAATGATAATGCCTTTCTACTATTTCCAAATCCGATAATACTGAAAGATTATAGAGAGTTGTTGCTATTTTGCAAACACCTCCGCCTTCAGTCATAATTATGTTTCCACCGATATATGAAGAACCTTTTTTATATCCCTTACTAGCTGTATAAGGACCAATTTTATCATTTTGTGAGAATATTTCAGAGGGCTTAATAACCAAACCATTTACAGTTTTTGCAGCTAAAGCAACATTGAATTCTTCTCCAGGTAGTGGATTTTTTAAGACTGCACAAAAGCCTGCCATTAAGACGGGTGCTTTATATTTATCTTGTTTCTCTAAAAAGTCTTTATCATTTTTCCAAGGCATATTTGTTACCGAGCCAGATATTTCAGGGATATCATAATTTTCTTTTATATCACTTGAGATTATTTCAAAATCCGTAGCAAAGCCCGGTGAAAACGAAATTAGTATACTCATGCAGAGTAACAAGATAGATTTTAATTTAACCATAATTATCTCCTCCAATTAGCAGTTAATATATTTTTAACTTAGAAGAGAATAATATACAAAGAAAAAACTCCCACATAGTGAGAGATTATGAATATAAAAGTATAAGATTTTTTTTATTAAATGTAATATATAAGGATTGATTCTTACTTATATCCTTAGATGAATTTTTAGCTAAGGTCATATAAATAGGAATATTTGAATTATTAGGGTTAGTTAAGACAAATATATCTGAAAACAAATCATCGATAATAGTTGATACATTTAAGTGAAAGGAATTTTCGCAAATTTTTTCACTACAAAGTCCAATGTGATGTGAACGTATACCAACATATTGAATATCATCCTTTATTTGCTCACTACACTCCAATTCTAAATTCCAATCTATAGCTAATATTCTCTTTTCTCCTATTTTTTTAGCCTTGGAAATATTCTTACAACCTGTTAGAACGGTTGAATTTATAGTTTTAGGATTAATAAATAAATTCTGTTTATCATCTAAAGTTTCGATAAATCCATTATTTACTACTGCAATTCTATCACATATACGATATACTTCATCTCGGTTATGAGATACATAAAGTATTGTGCCATTATGCTCTTTTATAACATCTATCAGTTCCTGCTCCATCTGCCATCTTAAATATGTATCTAATGCTGAAAAGGGTTCATCTAAAAGCAATAACTCTGGTTTACTTACCAACATTCTAGCTAAGGCAATTCGTTGCTGTTGACCACCAGAAAGCTGCCCGGGATATTTTTTTTCTAAACCATTAAGATTGAATGCATCAATTTTTTCTTTGACTATTTCTGATTGATTCTTACTGTTTTTAGGAACTCCAATGGCAATATTTTGTTCACAGGTCATATTAGGGAACAGTGCATAGTTTTGAAATAATAGTCCTACATTTCTTTCTTGTGGTGCTAGATTTATCTTTTTATTGCTATCATATAAAGTTCGTCCATTTAAGATGATTTGACCTTCATCAGGCTTTTCAACTCCAGCTATACATTTTAGAGTCATACTTTTACCGCAGCCTGAAGCACCAAGTAGGGCTAGGGTTTCATCTTTTGCTTCAAATTCTATATCTAAATTAAAATTTCCTAATTTTTTTCTTATCTTAGCGTAAAGAATTTTAGAATCCCCCTTTCCCAAATTTCTTTGTTTTGTTATTTTCAAAGAAGTTAAGTAAAATCATAGAAGTAAATGATATGAGTACTATGATTAGAACCCATTTATAAGCCAATTCTCTGTTGCCTGCTTGAACAGCACTATAAACTGCAACGGCCATAGTCTGAGTTTTACCGGGAATATTTCC
>CAYZZR010000003.1:0-957 GCA_964482775.1 uncultured Tissierella sp.
ATGCTTCACCACTTAATTTAAGTATTATTCTTTTAAATATGGGTTCCATAATTACACTCCTTAGCATTACATTATTTAAAAGGAGAACAACCAGTGTTCTCCTCAGTATTTAGCTGTACAAAATGTCCTGAGAAATCAAGGCATTATTACATATTTAATTGCTTTGCAACTTCCTCTGCAAAGTTCTCTTCTTTCTTTTCTAATCCTTCACCAACTTCAAATCTAGCAAATCTTCTTATTTTCAAATTTTCACCAATTTTAGAAATCTTTTCATTTAGTAAATCTTTAACTTTAACACTTGGATCTTTGATAAAAGCTTGGTCTAATAAACAAATTTGCTCATAGAATTTTTCCATTCTACCTTCAACAATTTTTGCAGCAATATTTTCAGGTTTTCCTTCATTAATTGCTTGTAATGTCAATATTTCTCTCTCATGAGCTAATTCTTCTTCAGTAACTTCTTCTCTGCTAACATACTTTGGATTGGCAGCTGCTACTTGCATAGCCATATCCTTGACAAATTGCTTAAACTCATCAGTTTTAGCTACAAAGTCAGTTTCTGAGTTAATTTCAATTATAACTCCAATTCTACCTCCATGTATATATGAATCAACTAATCCTTCTGAAGCAATTCTTCCTGCTTTTTTAGCAGCAGAAGCTAAGCCTTTTTCTCTAAGAAGGTCTATAGCTTTTTCAATATCTCCATCTGTCTTAACTAATGCATTTTTACAATCAAGCATTCCTGCTCCAGATCTTTCTCTAAGTTCTTTAACTAAGGAAGCACTTATATTCATATTACCCCTCCTATTTTTTAAAAACGGTAAGAGATTAAAGGACACCCCTTAAAACCCTTACCTGTTTATTTATTCTAATTCAGATTCAGTTTGTTCTCCTTGTCTTGCTTCAATAACTGCGTTAGCTATAGTTTCAGTTAAAAGCTTAACTGCTCTAATAGCA
>CAYZZR010000003.1:967-8700 GCA_964482775.1 uncultured Tissierella sp.
GGGTCAACAACAAATAGAACATCTGGGATCTTATTCATATTTTTAATTCCACCAAGGAATTTTTCAAGTCTTTCAGCTTCATGTTTCAATTTTATTACTTCTTTTTTAGGTAAAACATCGAATATACCTTCTTCTTCCATTTTCCCTAATTCATGAAGTCTATCAATTCTTTTTCTGATAGTTTTGTAGTTAGTTAACATACCACCTAACCATCTTTGGTTTATGAAATGCATGTTGCATCTCTTTGCTTCACTTTCAATAGCCTCTTGTGCTTGTTTTTTAGTTCCTACAAAAAGTACTTCGCCGCCGTCAGCTATAACTTCTTTCATAAAGTCATAAGCTTCTTCAACTTTTTTAACAGTCTTTTGTAGGTCAATAATGTAAATACCATTTCTTTCTGTAAAGATATATTGAGCCATTTTTGGGTTCCATCTTCTAGTTTGATGACCGAAATGAACACCAGCCTCTAATAAACCTTTCATTGTAATTACTGACATACTTTCACCTCCAAGTTATTTTCCTCCACTCTAATCATTTATTTTAGGACTCAAAAGAGCACTACCCTTAATATCACAGAGTGTGTGTAATATTAAATACTATAGCATTATAACACAAGAAATAAATGTAATCAATATAAAAAACTTCATTTTAATCAAATAAGATAAGTAAAAGGATAGCTAGCTATCCTTTTACTCTCTTAAGTTCATCAATTAATTTATCGTTAAGTATCTTTATATGAGTGCCCTTCATCCCTAATGATCTAGATTCAATTACTCCTGCACTTTCAAATTTTCTTAGAGCATTAACTATAACTGATCTTGTTATACCTACTCTATCAGCAATTTTACTTGCAACTAATAAGCCTTCCATACCATCTAATTCATTAAATATGTGCTCCATTGCTTCTAATTCTGAATAAGATAAGGTGCCAATAGCCATTTGAACTACTGATTTTTTTCTAGCTTCTTCCTCTATTTCTTCATTTGTTGCTCTTAGAATTTCCATACCTACTACTGTAGCACTATATTCTGCAAGGATTAAGTCATCTTCATTAAAATCTCTTCCAAATCTAGCAATAACTAAAGTACCTAATCTTGTAGGACCACTATTTATGGGAACTACAGTTGTTATCTTATCAGGGTAATCACAATTTGATATTTGATCAAATACGCAATCGGTAGTGTTTACAATATTTTCATTAGTTTCTGTAATCTTTAGTAATTCATCATTATACTTCTTTGGAAATCTTCTTTCTTTAACTACCTCAGAATTAACTATATCACAATCGAAGCCATCAGATAACTCATAGCCTAATACTCTCCCTTTTCTACTAGCTATATATACATTAGCTTCTAAAACATCGCTTAAAATCCTGCTTAATTCTGTAAAAGATACAGGTTTTGAGCCGTATGACTGAATTGTTTTATTTACTCTTCTTGTCTTTTGTAACAGACTTTCCATTAAATTTCCTCCTTATTTAAGAAAATATTTAGTTGTATTTCACTTGATACAATTCTGAATATTTCATCATATTATACAATACTATAATTCACTGTAAAAGTACAGAAAATTTTAAATACTATTATAGATTTTTTATATATCCACATTCAGTATTACTACATTTAATTGTTTCATTTTTTCTATTTCTTTTTATAATCATATGCTCTCCACAATTAGGACACTTTTCTGAAACAGGTTCGTCCCATGATACAAAGTCGCATTCAGGATAGTTTATGCATCCATAAAAAGTTCTGCCTTTCTTGGTTCTTTTACGTACAATATCACCACTACATTTTGGACATTTTACATCAATTATATCATGAATTGCTTTTGTATTTTTACATTCTGGATATCCAGGACATGCTAAGAACTTACCAAACCTACCCATTTTGACTACCATATTTCGACCGCACTTTTCACAGACAACATCACTAATTTCATCTTGTATTTCAATTTTTTCTACTTCTTCCTCTGCCTTAATCAATAATTTATGAAAATCCCCATAAAAATCATTCACAACCTTTTTCCATTCAATATTGCCTTCGGCTATTTCATCTAACTTTTCTTCTAACTCAGCAGTAAATTCTTCATTAATTACTATATCAAAATAGTCAATTAAAATATCATTAACTAGTTTACCCAAGTCAGTTGGATAGAACATTTTCTTCTCTAAATATACATAATTTCTAGATAAAACCGTAGAAATCGTTGGTGCATAAGTACTAGGTCTACCAATGCCTAACTCTTCTAATGATTTTATCAACGAAGCTTCTGTATATCTAGCAGGAGGCTGAGTAAAGCTTTGCTTTGGAATTAAATCCTCTAATTTTAGCTTATCTCCTACCTGTAGATCAGGCATATTCATATCCTTTATTTCTTCATCTGCTGTTATATAGACCTTTAGAAATCCTTGGAATACAAGCTTTGATCCAGTGGACTTAAATAGATTATTATTATTTAATATACTTACATTTAAAGTATCATAAATAGCCTCTTTCATCTGCGAACCTACAAATCTATCCCAAATAAGTTTGTATAATTTGTATTGCTCTTTAGATAGATATTCCTTTATACTTTCAGGGCTTTTTATAACATAAGTTGGTCTTATACCTTCATGGGCATCTTGTGTTTCCTTTTTCGAATTATTCCCATAATTTTTACCACCATTAGAATATTCATTTCCATAGGTGTTCACAATATATTCTTTAGTAGTCTCTATAGCTTCCTTAGAAATTCTTGTAGAATCTGTTCTCATGTAAGTAATTAAACCTGTTATTCCCTCTTTTTTCAAATCAATTCCTTCATATAATTGTTGGGCAATCATCATAGTTTTCTTAGTTGTAAAGCCAAGCTTCTTTGAAGAATCCTGTTGTAACGTACTAGTAGTATAAGGTGGATAGGGTTTTCTTTTTCTTTGACCTTTTTTTATATCTCTAACTATAAAATTACCACTATTAATAGATTCAATAATTTTATTAGTTTCATCCTCATTAGATAGTTCTATTTTCTCTTCCTTATTATTAATATATCGTCCCACATAGTTAGATTCAAAGCTTTGTTTTTCTTTTGATAGTAAAGCTTTAATTGTCCAATATTCCTTTGGGACAAAGTTATCAATTTCGCTTTCCCTATCACAGATTAATTTTACTGTAACTGATTGCACTCTACCAGCACTCAATCCTTTTCTAACTTTTTTCCATAATAAAGGACTTATTTTATATCCAACTAATCTATCTAAAACTCTTCTTGCTTGTTGTGCATCTACAAGATTTAAGTCTAATTTTCTTGGTTTTTTAATGGCACTTTTTATTGCATCTGATGTTATTTCATTAAACTCCACTCGTATATTCTCATTTGGATCAAGTTTTAGTATATGAGCTAAATGCCAAGAGATAGCTTCTCCCTCTCTATCAGGGTCAGTTGCTAAAAAAACGTTTGTAGCTGCTTTTGCTTCCTTCTTTAATTCATTTATAAGGGGTCCTTTTCCTCTAATATTAATATATTTTGGTTCAAAGTTGTTCTCTATATCTATACCAAGTGTGCTTTTTGGTAAATCTCTTAGATGTCCAACAGAAGCTAGGACCTTATAATTCCTACCAAGTATTTTCCCTATAGTTTTTGACTTAGCAGGTGATTCTACGATTAATAAATTTTTTGTCAAAAATATACACCTCCAAACTTTCTAGTTGGCTGAAAATAACCTACTTGAAAGCTCTTTAATCATTCCTTTTAATTCCAAAATTGTCACTATACTCATTACATTAGAAATATTTATACCTGATTTTAATACTATCGTATCAATATGTACTGGTCCATCTAAAATTATCCTCATAATTTTAATTTCATCTTCACTTAGGAAGGAATAATCCAATGATTCCTTTTTTTTAGTGACTTGATTAGCTTGTAATTCATATATTTCTTCAATTATATCATCTATATCAAGTAATGGTTTTGCTCCATCTTTAATTAACTTATTAGTACCTCCACTGTAAATACTATTTATATTACCTGGCAAAGCAAATACATCTTTTCCCTGTTCTAAAGCATGGTGTGCTGTAATTAGGGAGCCTGACTTCTCTTTTGCTTCAATTACTACTATCCCTAAAGATAACCCTGATATAATTCTATTCCTTTGTGGGAAATTATAACTTAAAGGTTCAGTTCCAAATGGAAATTCAGTCATTACACATCCATTTTCTGCGACTTCCTTGTAAAGACTCAAATTAGTTTTAGGATATATTTTGTCTATTCCATTACCTAAAACTCCTATGGTTCTACCACCAGCTTCTATAGCTGTCTTATGAGCAACACTATCAATCCCTGTTGCTAATCCACTAATTATTGTTATTCCCAAGTTTACAAGTTCCTTTGTAAACTTTTCACATGCCCATTTACCATAAGCTGTAGCTTTTCTTGATCCTACAATACCAATTGAGAGAGTATCTTCTTCCCTATAGTCGCCTTTAGTATAAATAACCATAGGTTTATTATAAATATTGTTTAAGCTTTTAGGATAATTCTTATCTGCTATTGTTATTACATTAATATTATCTTCTTCTATTTTTAGTAATAACCTATCTAAGTAATTATTATTTCGTGTACTTATGATTCTTTCAATTTGATCTAAACTTAAGATATTTAAGCTTGCTAAAGTTTCCTTCCTTGTATTCCAAATATCTCTTAAATCAGAATAATTTGCTCGAAGGCTTTCAATTTTAAGATTACTTATCCCTATGCTATTTAACCATATTAGAAGATCTCTTTCTGGAATCATAATTTACCCCCAATATTTATTATCTAAAGTTCTATATCTTATAGCCTCTAAAAGATGTTTATCTTCAATTTCTTCTTTAAAATCTAAATCTGCTATAGTTCTTGCAACTTTTAATAATTTATTGTAAGTTCTCCCACTGAATTTATACTTAATAAATGCATCTTTCATTATTTTTTCAGATGATATAGATAATTTACAGTATTTTTTAATATCCTTATTTAGTATCTGCGAATTATTATAGATTTTATCCTTTTTAAATCTTTCAAGCTGTATATCTCTTGCTTTTTTTACTCTTTCACGAATACTTTCTGATGATTCTGTATGATAGTCATCGTGTAAATCCTTATATTGAACCGGCTGTACTTCAATATGGATATCAATTCTATCCAATAAAGGGTTACTAATTTTCCCTAGATATCTATCTATACTTCCTTGTGAACAAGTACACTCGTGTAAAGGATCCCCTAAAAACCCACAAGGACAAGGATTCATACTTGCAATAAACATAAACTTAGCTGGGTATGCTAGTGTTGCATTGACCCTAGATATATGTACGATACCATCTTCAATTGGTTGTCTTAAAACTTCTAAGACATTTTTTTGAAATTCAGGTAACTCATCTAAAAATAGAACCCCATTGTGGGCTAATGACACTTCACCTGGCTTAGGTATCCTTCCTCCCCCAATCAAGGATATGCTTGAGGCAGTATGATGTGGTGATCTAAAGGGTCTTTCTTCAATTAAAGCCTTTGAATTTAACAATCCAGAAATACTATAAATCTTCATAACTTCAATGGATTCTTCAAATGACAACTTTGGTAAAATAGTAGGTAATCTTCTAGCAGCCATAGTTTTTCCTGAACCTGGTGGTCCAATAATTATCATATTATGATTACCAGCAGCTGCTACTTCTAGTGCTCTTTTTAAGCCATCTTGTCCCTTTATATCCGAGAAATCTATTGTGAAATTCTTTTCTTTTTCATTCAATACTTTATCTTCTCTTTCATAGGGATCAATAATCAACTCATCATTTAGATAATCTATCACTTCATTTAAATTTTTCACTGGAATAATTTCAATATCTTTAATTACACCACACTCATCCCTGTTTTCAAAAGGAACAAGACATTTTTTTATATTTAATTCTCTCATTGAAATAACCATAGGCAAGGCTCCATCTATAGAATTAACCTTACCATCTAAGGATAACTCTCCAAGAAAAACAATACTTGAGCAATCAGATTCATGAATAACATCATCTGCTGACAATATTCCAACTGCAATTGCCAAATCCATTTGAGAACCTTCTTTTTTTAAATTGGCAGGGGCTAGATTTATAGTTATTCTGCTAAGGGGAAAATCGTACCCACTATTTTTAATTGCAGTTCTAACTCTTTCCTTTGACTCTTTAATAGCAGTATCTGGAAGCCCCACAATATTAAATACAGGTAATCCTCTTGAAAGATCAGTTTCAACTTCTACAACATGTCCATTTAAACCTTGTAAAACGCAGGTGTTAATCTTAGAATACATGATATCCCTCTTTTCAGAATTATTACCTTGGCAATACATAAAATTATCTATAATTATCTATTTATAGACAAAAGGCATTATCAAGATGATTTATTCTAATTCTATTTGTCATATATACTTCTATAATGTCATATCTAAGTTGTGTATTAGTATAACCTTTATATTTTACATATACTAAGGATGTATTAATGATTTTTCTTTGTTTCCTGCTATCTACTGCTTCAAAAGCATATCCGTAATTAATGCTTGTTCTGGTTTTCACCTCAACAAATACTAATATACTTTTATGCATTGCAATAATATCTATTTCTCCAATTTTATTATGATAGTTAGTTTCAAGTATGTTATAACCTTGAGATGTTAAATAATCCTTGGCTAATTCTTCTCCTGATCTTCCTCTAACTATATTACTTACCATTTAGTCCTCCGCTAATATTTTCTTTAAAAATGTCTTACGGTGAATTGGTGTAATTCCAAAATTGTTAATGGCTTCATAATGAGCCTTTGTACCATAGCCCTTATGTTTATTTATATTGTATCCGTTATACTCTTGATCCCATTCCAAACATAACCTATCTCTAAAAACTTTAGCAACTATTGATGCGCAGGCTATCCCATGGCTTTTGTCGTCTCCTTTGGTTATCCCTTCCTGAGGAATATCTAAATAAACCTTTTCAGCATCTACTAAGAGATAATCAGGAACCACATTATTCCCTAATTTGTCTTTCATAGATTCAACTGCCATTCTCATAGCTAATCTAGTGCTTTCTTTAATATTTATCAAGTCAATCATTTTTGAATCAACTCTACCTAAACCATAAGCAATGGATTTTTCAATTATAAGGTCATAAAGGTATTCTCTTTTCTTAGGAGTAAGTTTTTTAGAATCCCTTACCCCCTCAATAACTAATCCTTTAGGCATAATTATTGAGCAAGCTACAACATCCCCTAATAAACAGCCTCTTCCTACTTCATCAATACAGGCAATATTCTTATATCCTTTATCAAACAGATCCTTTTCAAGTTCTAGCATATAGTCCCTACTCTCTTGGCTTTTCCAAAGTTATATTTCCTATAGTGCCTTTTCTAAACTCATCTAATATTATATTGCTAACCTTAGAATAATCGATTAGACCACCTTTGATAATGCATCCTCTTTTGGCACCAATTGATTCCATTACCTCTAATGAAGTCTTATCTTCTATCAAAATATTATATCTTTCTTCAATAAGTTGAGGGGATACTTTCAGTAACAGCTCAAGTAGTCTTAAAGCAAGTGTCTCTGTATCTAGTATCTCATCTTTTATTGCTCCTGTAAATGCCAAATTTAAACCTACGTTCTGATCCTCAAATTTAGGCCATAATATACCAGGAGTATCAAGTAACTCAAGTGAACCTTTTATCTTAATCCATTGATTTGTCTTTG
>CAYZZR010000003.1:8710-27449 GCA_964482775.1 uncultured Tissierella sp.
TTGTCAATTTTGGTTCCTTCCAAGTGCAATAAGTAGGCAAAAAGCTCTTTGGACTTTGAGCGACTCCATTTCACCGGCTCGTCGTCAACTATGACGGAAAAATCGCCAAAAGACCGAATTGCAGTTTTAGTTCCCTTTTTCCCTGAAAGGGTGTTTATCAAGGTTGATTTTCCTACATTGGGTATCCCTAAAATCATAGCTCTTATAGGTCTATTGATTACACCTCTATTTTCATAAGCTTGTCTTTTTTCTGATGTAACATCTCTAGCTAGACTAAGAAGATTATCGACTCCCCTACCACTTAATGAGTCAAATAAAACAGATGTCAAGCCTCTTTTTTTTAAATAGTCTTGCCACAATCTATTTGAATTAGAATCTGCAAGGTCAGATTTATTTAAAATAATGACCCTTGGTTTTTCACCTAATATACTATCTATAACTGGATTTTGACTACTATAAGGAATTCTTGCATCTATCAATTCAAAAACTAGGTCAACTAATGACAAATTCTTCTGTATGGATTCCCTTGTCTTTTTCATATGTCCCGGGTACCAATTTATATGCATATCGTTATTCATACTTTACCACCTTCGTTATACCTTTATTATTAGCTATAGCTAACAATCATATTAAAAAAAGGGACTACAAAGTCCCTTTTAGTACATTCTTTTCTCTTTAACTTTTGCAGCTTTACCAAGTCTGTCTCTTAAGTAGAATAGCTTAGCTCTTCTAACTTTACCCTTTCTAGTAACTACAAGTTTTTCAATTCTTGGAGAATGAAAAGGGAATGTTCTTTCAACTCCTACTCCATAAGACAATCTTCTTACAGTGAAAGTCTTTCTTGCTCCTCCACCTTGAATTTTGATAACTGTACCTTCGTATACTTGAACTCTTTCACGAGTACCTTCTACTACTTTATAATGAACTTGAACAGTATCCCCTACATTAAATGCAGGCATATCATTTCTTAATTGGTCGTCTTCTAACATTTTTATAATATCCATTAATAAATCCTCCCTTCTAATAGACGTTCTTGCTCTTTAGCAGAGGACCGTCCTTTTTTAATACTTTCGTATTATAGCATATTTATACAATTATTACAATTAAATATTGTATGTGTCATCCATCAAATCAGGTCTCTTTTTTATTGTAGCGTTTATGGATTCCTTCTTTCTCCAATCAGCAATCTTTGCATGATCTCCACTCAGCAATATATCTGGCACTGTAAAACCATTAAAGTCCCTTGGCCTAGTATATTGGGGATATTCCAACAAGCCATCATAATGTGACTCATCGCTATAAGATTCCTCACTACTTAATACCCCAGGTATCAGTCTAGTTATACAATCTATTAAAACCATTGCTGGTATTTCTCCGCCAGTTAAAACATAATCCCCGATTGATAATTCTTCATCTACATAATTTTCAATTATCCTATTATCTATACCTTCATAATGGCCACACAATAGAACTATTTTTTTTTCCATAGATAAGTTATTTGCAATCTCTTGATTTAGTCTTTTACCTTGAGGAGACAGATATATTACCTTTGTATCCTTATCTTTAACGCTTTTTATTGCGTCATAAATTGGTTCAGCTTTCATGACCATTCCTGGTCCTCCACCAAAAGGATAATCATCGACCTTCTTATGCTTATCATTAGAGAAATCTCTAATATTCACACAATTTATTTCTAGTATCTTCTTATCTATAGCTCTACCGATTATGCTATAGTTAAGTAGGATTTGAAAAAAATCTGGAAACAAAGTTAAAATGTCAATCTTCATTCAATCATTCCTTCAATTGGATCAATAACGATTAATCTCTCTACAATATTAACATCTTTAACGAATTCCTTTACAACTGGAATAAGATATTCTTTTCCCTTATTCTCATCTATAACAACATAAACATCATTACTATAGCCTTGAATAACATCTTTTATATTACCTAAAAAATTACCATTGGTATCTTTTACTTGGCAATTCAATAAATCAGAAATGAAATAGTGATCTTTTGGTAAAACAACTCTATTTTCCTCATCAACATACAAATATGAATCCTTAAATTTAAGAATATCATTAATATTACTGAACTCTTTAAACTTGAGTATAACTATACCTTTGTGAGACTTTACACCTTCAACTATAACAGGAAGTTTTTCATCACCTAAGTATGCTTTTTTCAGATAGTCAAACCTATCTAAACTATCTGTTAGGGGATAAATTTTTACCTCTCCCCTTATTCCATGAGTATTTATTATTTTACCTATTATGGTATAATCCATTTTATCACCACTTTTACCCTAACAATTTATTGAATTATTTCAACAACTACTCTTTTATTATCTTTAATTGCTGCTGCCTTAACAACAGTTCTTATAGCTTTAGCGATTCTACCTTGTTTGCCTATTACTTTGCCCATATCCTCTTGAGCAACCTTTAGCTCAATAATAACTGATTGAGAACCCTCTACTTCATTAACGCTTACTTGTTCAGGATAATCTACAAGAGCCTTTGCAATAAACTCTACTAATTCTCCCATTGTACGCACCTCCATGAATTTAAGCTTCATAGAAACTATATCTAGCTTCTAAATTCTGCTGCAACGAGGTATTCATCTCGTTATTCCTCAGTGGTAGTATCTTCTTTAGCAAATAACCCATTATTTCTGAATAGTCTTTCAACTGTATCAGTTGGTTTTGCACCTTTTTTTATCCAATCTAGTGCTTTTTCATTATCAACCTTAACTGTTTTTGGTTCAGTTAGTGGATTGTATGTTCCAATTTCTTCAATAAATCTTCCATCTCTTGGAGAACGGGAATCAGCTACTACTATTCTATAGAAAGGGCTTTTCTTAGCACCAATTCTTTTTAATCTAATTTTAACTGCCATATTTTTCACCTCCTAAAAATTAATATCTATTAGAAAAAGGGAAATCCTAATTTTCCTTTTTTCTTCATTGTTTTTTCCATATCAGTAAACTTCTTCATCATTTTTTTTGTTTCCTTGAATTGTTTCAAAAGTTTATTTACTTCTTGGACATTTGTACCACTACCTAATGCAATTCTCTTTCTTCTGCTACTGTCAATAATATCAGGGTTTTCTCTTTCCTTTTTGGTCATAGATTTAATAACAGCTTCAATTCTTGAAAGATCCTTATCATTAACGTCTATACCCTTTAAGGCTTTAGCATTTACACCTGGCATCATACCTAAAATTTGATCTATTGGGCCCATATTTTTCATTTGCTCGAGTTGATCTAAAAAGTCATCAAAAGTAAATTGTGCTGTCCTGATTTTCTTTTCTAACTCTAAGGCTTTCTTTTCATCGATGTTTGCTTGTGCTTTTTCAATTAGGCTTAGAACATCTCCCATGCCTAATATTCTTGACGACATTCTATCTGGATAAAATGGTTCAAGTTGATCAAGTTTCTCACCCATACCCACAAATTTAATAGGTTTATTAGTAACAGCTCTTATAGATAATGCTGCACCACCTCTTGCATCTCCATCTAACTTTGTGAGAATAACTCCTGTTACCCCTAACATATCATTAAATGATTGAGCTACATTTACAGCATCTTGTCCAGTCATTGCATCAAGTACTAAAAGTACTTCATTAGGGTTAACTGCATCATGTATATTGATAATTTCCTTCATTAGTTCTTCATCAATATGTAACCTACCAGCAGTATCCACAATTATAACATCATTACCATGTTTCTTACCATGTTCAATTGCTGCTTTTGCTATATCAACTGGGTTTACCTTATCTCCCATTGTAAAAACAGGTACTCCTACTCTTTCACCTACTACTTCAAGTTGTTTAATAGCAGCGGGTCTATATACATCACAAGCAACTAACAAAGGTCTTTTGTTTTGTTTCTTAAGGTTATAAGCTAATTTTCCTGTAGTAGTGGTTTTACCAGCACCTTGCAAACCACACATAAGAATTACAGTTGGTGGTTGGGATGAAAAATTTAATTTTACTTCCTTTTCACCCATTAATTTAGTTAATTCATCATTTACTATTTTAATAACTTGTTGGCCAGGCGTTAAACTTTGCATAACCTCTGTGCCAATAGCTCTTTCCTTAACTATTTTTATAAAATCTTTTACTACTTTAAAATTTACATCTGCCTCTAAAAGAGCAAGTCTAACTTCCCTCATTGCTAAGTCTAAGTCTTTTTCGGAAATTTTTCCTTTACCCTTTAATTTGCCTAAAGCATTCTGTAATTTTTCAGATAAACTCTCAAAAACCATAATAAACAACCTCCTGCTTAGTCCAATATTCCCAATCCTATATCTTCAATTAAACGGGCTTTCTTATATAATGTATCATCGTTGTTTTTTTCACCATAGTTTTGAAGCTCCCTAGCAACTACTATTATTCTTCTTATAGTATCATGACTTAAATTGAATTTTTTTACTAAACCAAGGGTTTCTTCATAGTGATATAGTTTTTGCTCAGATCTTTTTAAGGTATCAAATACACCTTGTCTAGTTATATTCAACTCTTCTCCAATCTCACTTAAGGATAAATCATGAATATAATATAATTCTATAGCTTGATACTGTTTATCACTCAAAAGTTTGCCATAAAAATCAAAAAGTATTCCTACCTCAACCAACTTTTCCATTATATCACCAACTAAATAGTAGTGTCAAGTTATTTACTTGACACTACTCATTTTAGTATAGAAATATATTTTTGTCAATAATTAATTAAAAATTGCTTCCACAAAATCATCAACATCAAATGGTTGCAAATCATCTATTCCTTCTCCAACACCAACTAACTTTACAGGAAGTCCTAGTTCTGATTGAAGTGCTATTATTACACCACCCTTTGCTGTTCCATCAAGTTTAGTAAGTGCTACACCAGTTATATTCGCAACTTCTTTAAATACCTTTGCTTGATTTATAGCATTTTGACCTGTAGTAGCATCCAATACTAATAAGACTTCCTTAGTAGCACTTCCATACTCTCTATCTACAATTCTAAAAATTTTATTGAGTTCATTCATTAGATTTGACTTGTTATGCAAACGACCTGCAGTATCACAAATTAAAATATCACTTTTTCTCGCTTTAGCAGCTTGAATAGCATCAAAAATTACAGCTGCAGGATCAGCTCCTTCAGTATGTGCTATGAATTCTACTTTAGATCTTTTACTCCATTCCTGTAATTGTTCTATAGCTGCTGCCCTAAAAGTATCACCTGCAGCGATTAATACGCTTTTACCAGACTTTTTGAAACTATTAGATAATTTACCTATGGTAGTAGTCTTCCCAACACCATTTACACCAACTACTAAAATTACGGCAGGCAATGGATCTATTATTAAGCTATTATCACTTACAGATTCTTTCATCAACTTTTTGATCTCGTCTTTCAAAAGTTCCTTAACTGCCATTGGGTCTGTTACTTTATCAATCTTTATTCTATTTCTTAATCTATCTATAATTTCCATAGTAGTAATAGCACCAACATCTGCAGTTACAAGTACTTCCTCTAAATCTTCAAGTAAATCCTCATCCACCTTTTTATATGAATTTAGAACTCCTTCAATTTTATCAGACATATCCTTGCGAGTTTTTGTTAATCCACTTTTTAATTTTTCAAAAAAACTAGGTTTTTTATTTTGATTTTTTTCTATTTCATAATCTTGTTCAAATTCATCTTGATCGGATAGTTCTTCATATTCTGTGACTTCTTCTTTTTCATAATATTCTTCAACTAATTCATTTTCATTGGATTCAAAATAATCCTCAACTTCAGCCTCTTCAATTTTATTCTCATTTATTTCAATTTTTTCTTCATCTTTTGTTTTTTTCTTTTTAAACCAATTTAACATTATTTTCCTCCTAACTGGCTTCAACTATATTTTCTTTTAATTTAACTGAAATCAACTTACTGACTCCATTCTCCTCCATAGTAACACCATAGAGGATATCAGCGATTTCCATTGTTGTCTTTCTATGAGTTATCATTACAAATTGGGTCATTTCATTAAACTGCTTAAGATAGTTAGTATATCTACTGATATTTGCTTCATCTAAAGCAGCATCTATTTCATCAAGAATACAAAATGGAGCTGGCTTTGTCCTTAATATTGCAAATAATATGGCCACAGCAGTTAATGACTTTTCTCCACCTGATAGCAAAGATAGGTTTTGTAATCTTTTACCTGGTGGTTGTACTTTGATTTCTATACCAGATTTCAAAATATCATCCTCTTCATCCAGTTCAAGCCTTGCCTTTCCACCATTAAATAAAATAGAGAAAACTTTGGAGAAGTTTTCATTTATTTCTTCAAATGATTCAGAAAACTGGATACGCATCTTTTTCTCCATGTCTTTTATTACTTCTTTTAAATCATCCTTAGCTTTAATTAGATCACTGTGTTGAAGTGTTATAAAATCATATCTTTCCGTAACATTTTTGTATTCATCAATAGCAGAAACATTAACATTTCCTAAGTTTTTAATTTCTTCTTTTAATTTTTTCACTTCATCTTGTGCTAATTGCATATCGATAATTTCAGTTTCAAACTTTTCAGCATCTTCTACAGTTAGCTCATAATCTTCTAGTAATTTTTCATGTATATTTTCATAGTGCAACTGATGTTTAGCTAACTTAATTTCTATATTGCTATTATGTTTCTCCATTTGAGAGATTCTTTTATTAATTACCTTTAATCTCTCTTGCTCATCGTAGAATGTCTTCATAAATGAATCTTTCTTCTGCATGAGTTCCTTTAATTTTAATGAAATAGCTTCTTCTGAAACTTCATAATCATTTATTAATGATATAAATTCCTCTTTCTTTTTACTACATTCATTTAAATCTTCTTCATGGATGACAATAGCCTTATTCTTCTCATCTAATGAAGTTAATATGAGTTTTTTTCTATCTAAGTAACTGCTTACATTTTCTTCTATACTAGCGATGGAATTTTCTAGATTGTTTATGCTCAAACGAATGTCAGTAAGCACTATATCTAGATCACTTCTATTTTGTTTTAAACTATTGATATGAAGAGTGTTTTTTTCTACCTCAATTTTTCTAGCTTCTATTACTTTTTCTATTTCTGACAATTCATAAATTAAATTGCTTTTACTATCTAGAAATGATTCAAGTTCTTTTTTAAGTGTATTTATTTCAGATATTTTTTTATTTATATCATCATTTAAACGTTTAACTTCATAAGCATTATTGTTTTGGACTCTTTCTGTATCATATAATCTCAATTCCAAAGATTTTAATGATTTATCTTTATCACTAATATTGATTTCAATATGATTTATATCTTTAATTAAAGATGTTTTATTCTTTTCAATATCAATAATATCATTATTAATTGAATCAATTTCTGCCTTTAAGCTTTGAATCTTGTTTTTTCTATTAATTATACTAAAAGCTTCTTTACCAGAACTACCTCCAGTAATTGATCCACCAGAGTTTAGAACTTCACCATCCAAGGTTACAATCCTATAAATATGAGAATACTTATTGGCAAATCTAATCCCATAGTCAATATCTTTTACTATAATTGTTCTTCCAAGTAAAGATTCAAAAATATCCTTATATTTTTTATCATAAGTAATCAAATCACTAGCTAAACCCAAGATGCCATACTCGTCTTTATCTTTAGGATCAATTTTTATGGTCTTGCCCTTTATAACGTTTATTGGTAAAAAAGTAGCTCTACCTAATTTGTTGACTTTAAGATAATTAACTAACTTTTTTGCATCTTCTTCAGTTTCCACAACTATATTTTGTATACTCGAACCAAGACTAATATCTATAGCTTTTTCATATGTAGCTTCTACCTTTAGTAAATCTGCAACAACTCCAACTAATCCTTTATTTAAAAAGTCATTATTCTTAGTGCCACTAAGTAGGCCCTTGACACTTTTATAATATCCTTCATAGCCTGCTTCCATATTTTTATACAAATTATAGCTAGCATTCAAGCCGTTTAATTTGATCTGATGAGATTTAATATGTTCATTTAAACTATTATATTTTTCTTCTAAACTTATTTTTTTCATTTTAAGTTTATCTACTTCTTGCTTTTCGGATTCTATTTCATTTTTTATATTATTCTCATTTGAATTTAATACATCGATTTTTATTAGTAATTCAGATAAATGAAGTTCATTATCCTTAATTTCATTTTCTAGTTGTGTTATTCTTTTATCTATATTCTCATTGAATGAATTTATGGAATTAATCTGACTCCTTTTATCAGAAGATTGGTTATACTCGGTCATAATTTTGCTTTTTTCTAATTCCAATTTCATTTCTTCATCTAAAAGTAATTTGTCAATTTCACTAATCCTTGCATTATTGAAATCCAATTCATTTCTTTTTTCTACTATTGCTGTATTTAATTTTTCTAATTCTTCATTTACATCTACTTTGGATTCCTCAAGCTTTTGAAGGTTCAATTCCGCTTCTAGCTTCTCATTAATTAATCTTTGAATATCCTTATCTATAAAGCTCTCTTTTTCTGTTAACAATTCAACTTGGTTCTTGTTTTTTTCAAAAGACTGAATAGTATCAAATTTTATAGTTCGAGATTCCTCTATTTCTTTTTCCATACAATCAATATTAGTCTTCAGAAAATTATATTTTTCTTCAATAGAATTCTTCTCAATTTCTATGTTCTCTAATTCAACAGTGTTACTAGTCTTCTCTATATTTGCTTCATTTATTTGTTTTTCTAATCTTTTAATATCTCTTAAGAACAAATTAATTTCTAAAGATTTTAACTTAGAATAAATTCTAGTAAACTCGGTTGCTTTTTTTGCTTCTTCTTCTAAAACATCTTTTTGATTAGATACTTCATATATTAAATCCTTGATACGGATTATGTTGTTATCTGTTTTTTCTAGTTTTCTTTCTGCTTCTTCCTTCTTAGATCTATATTTTATAATCCCTGCTGCTTCTTCGAAAATACTCCTTCGATCCTCAGGCTTATTTGAAAGAATTTCATCTATTTTACCTTGTCCAATAATCGAATATCCGTCTTTTCCTATACCCGAATCCATAAATAATTCTCTTATATCCTTTAATCTACAAGAATTTTTATTAATATAGTATTCACTTTCTCCTGATCTAAACATTCTTCTAGTAACAGCTATTTCTCTGTAATCAAGAGGCATCTTACCTGAGTTATTATCAAATGTAATAGTTACCTCGGCATAACCTAATGGACGTCTCTTTTCAGTTCCTGAAAAAATAACATCCTCCATTTTACTACCCCTTAGATTTTTTATACTTTGTTCTCCAAGAACCCAACGTATAGCATCTGATATATTGCTTTTTCCACTACCATTTGGTCCAACAATAGCAGTTATTTCATTTTTAAATTCAATTTCAGTTTTATCAGCAAAGGATTTAAAACCTTGAATTTCTATTTTCTTTAAATACAAGAATGTCACCTCATTAATTTAACTCCAATATAAACAAAGGTTCCCAAATACGGAAACCATCTAGCATTTTTGTTAAAGGATTTGTGAAATATATTTTTCCATCAATAAATTCATGTCTATTTTATCACAAATATTGCCAATTGTAATATTTATATTATTTACATCCAATTCTTTTTCATATAGTCTTACCTTTTTAAATCCATATTTTTTAATCCAATAGTTAATATTCATAGATTTTTGTCCTGAAATTGAAGAAATCACTCTCTTATTTGCCTCAAATATCAATTCTTCATTGGAATAATTGATTATATTATTTTTCAAGTATTCATCTATCAATACTTTATATATATTAGATTCAACTAATTGCCTAAAAGCTGGATGAAATGGTCCTGCAACAACATCCTTACCTAGTTGGATGTTGTCTGTAGGTTGTAAGCCGACTCTTATAACATTAACATTATGAGTATAAAAAAGCATTAATAGAATAGTAGTCTGCTCTATTGCCTGGTCTAATGATAAGGGCATATACTTTCCTTGATAGAATTGTTTTTCAAGAAGAGTATCTTTTATGACTAAGGTAGGATATATTCTAACGCATTCAGGTTCTAAACTAATAAACTCTAATGTTGTTTTTAAAGATTTGCTAATAGTATCATTTGGCAATCCTATCATCATCTGTAAGCCTAAGTTAAAGCCATTATCCTTTATTAACTTTACAGCATCATATACTTCTTGACTACTATGGCCTCTTTCGCTAGCTTCCAATACATCATCACATAATGACTGGACACCTAACTCTATGGTATCAACTTTATACTTATTTAGATTGTCCAAGATTTGTACATTGATTGCATCAGGTCTAGTAGATAGTCTTATTTCATCAATTATTCCAGATTTCTTATACTTAAAGGGTATCTCTAATAGTTGACTTTGAGTATGGATATCTATAGCTGTAAAACTACCACCATAAAAAGCTACTTCTATAATTGAATCCTCTCTAAAATACTCTAAATGTTCTAAAATTATACTATCAACATCATTTGGAGTTATATTGGTTGAAAAATTAGTTATTTTTTTCTGATTACAGAATACGCAATCATGAGGACAGCCAAAATGTGGTACGAATACCGGTACAATATTTCGTTTACTCATAATCTTCTCCCATAAGTATCAAGGCTTCCTTAGCTGCCATTTGTTCTGCCTCTTTCTTGTTCTTACCAACACCAGAACCAATTGGTTGATTGTCTATGCAAACATCCATATAAAATAATTTAATATGATCTGGGCCTTCCTCTTTTACTACAAAGTATTCTAATTTTCCTCTGGATACCTTTTGTATTTTTTCTTGCAACTCTGTTTTATAATCGATAAATAAATCTCCTTTAGCAACAGCATGAACTATATCACTTTCAAAATTTGTTAAAAGAAATTCATTTACCGTTTCAAAATTGCTATCTAAAAAAATTGCTCCAGTTAAAGCCTCACAGGCGTCAGCAAGGATTGAATCCCTTTGTCTACCGCCTGTCGCTTCTTCGCCTTTGCCTAAAAATAAGTGTTGACCTAAGCCAATGTTTCGTGCTGCATAGGCTAAAGAAGGCTCACACACTACCTTAGCTCTAATCTTTGTCAGTTCACCTTCAGGATAGAAAGGGTACTTGTTATACAGATATTGGCTAACTACTAAACTAATAACCGTATCTCCTAAAAATTCTAACCTTTCATTACATTTGCTTATATGCAACTTATTTTCATTTGCATAGGAACTATGAGTAAGTGCAGTTTCAAGAAGTTCAATATCGTGAAAATAATAATTTAAGTTTTTTTGCATGTTATCTAAAGCTAGCCTTTTATCTAATTTTTCTTTCACAAAAATTCCTCCAAAACAATCCAATTAGTTAATAATATTACTTATTTTCAATTAGAGCTTTAATATAATTCTTTGCATCTCCAACAGTTTTTATATTATCAACATCTTCATCGTCAAATTCAAGATCGAATTCGTCTTCTAAAGCCATTATTAATTCAACTAAATCCAATGAGTCTGCATTTAAATCATCTTTAAATGACGTATCTAAATTTATTTCCTTTTCATTTACATTAAACTGAGTTGATATTATTTCAATTAATTTTTTTGTTAACATATTATATTACCCCTCCAAATTGTTTTCTATATCTGTATTTAAATTTCTTTCAATTATTTTAATAACATCTTTATCTATAAAATTAATCAATTGATTAATTCCATTTTTAAATGCATATGCATCGGAGCTACCATGAGCCTTTACAACAGGCATTCTTGTTCCCAATAAGGGAGCTCCACCATACTCTCTATAATCCATCATCTTCTTTAAATCCTTTAATTGATCTTTTAGCAATAAAGCTCCCATTTTTGATTTCGTATTACTCATAAATGACTCTTTTAGAATAGAAAATATTGATAATGCCATTCCTTCAGTAAGCTTTAACACTACATTGCCAACAAAGCCATCTGCAACAATTACATCCACTTCTCCTAAAGGCAGATTTCTACCTTCTACGTTACCTATAAAGTTGATATCTTCTTTTTTTAATAGCTCATAGGCCTCTTTAGCTAATAAGTTACCCTTTCCTTCCTCAGTTCCTATATTGACTAATCCAACCTTTGGATTAGTATGTCCCATAACATTTTCCATATAGATAGAACCCATAAGCCCAAATTGTTTTAAATATTCTGCTTTACAATCTACATTTGCACCAGCATCAACTAATAAAGATATACCCTTTTGTGTAGGATAAACTGATGTCAATGCAGCTCTTTCGATACCAGGTATCCTCTTAACAATAAATAAGCCTCCTGCTAAGAGTGCTCCTGTACTTCCTGCTGATATAAATCCATCACCTTGACCGTTTACTAAGGCATTAAGTCCAACCACCATTGAACTATCCTTTTTTCTTCTAATAGCTATAGCTGGATCATCTTCATTACTTATAACATCATTTGCATTTAGTATTTGAATTTTATCTTTTGAATATTTATATTTGTGCAATTCATTATTTATAATTTCTTCATTTCCTACTAATATAATCGATATACCATATTCAGCGATGGCATCAATACATCCTTTAACTATTTCTATAGGGGCATTATCCCCTCCCATTGCGTCAACTATTATTCTCAAATTACCCCTCCTTAATAACACTACTGATATTAAATATATATTAGTGCATAAGAAAAATCAATAATTATTAACTATAGAGTAAAAAAAGATAGTGAAGTTACTCACTATCTTTTTTATCTTGTACAACATTTTTTATGAGCATAGCTCTTCTTTATTCTTATTCAACGACTATAACTTCTCTGTTTTTGTAATAGCCACAGTTTCTACAAACTCTATGTGGTTGTTTTGGTTCATGACATTGTGGGCATTCTACTACAGTTGCTTTATTTAGTCTATAAGAAGAAGCTCTTCTCTTATTCTTTCTTTGTTTCGAAGTTTTTCTCTTTGGCACTGCCATTTACAACACCTCCTTATTTCTTAGGAAAAAGTTCCTTTAACTTTTCCAATCTTGGGTCAATTGTACTTCCCATACAATCACAGGATTGGATATTAAGATTCTGCCCACATTGTGGACACAATCCCTTGCAATCATTGCTACATAGGATTTTCATAGGTAGGGAACTAACAACTTGACTCCAAATATATTCATCAATGTTTAGTAGACTATTTTCTATATAAATAATCTCTTCTACATCGTCTTCATCATTATTTTTCCCTTTATTGTCCATTAGTCTTCCTGATAAATTTGTTGTAATTCCTGACGTAGTTGGTTTCAAACATCTATCACAATTACTTTCGTATGTATAATTAATTGTGACAAAAAGTTCAGAATTTCCATCTACTTTAAAAATTTCTCCACTAAATTTTATAGGTTCAATTACTTTTATATCATCAACAGAAAAGGAATTAGATTCTAATTCACCTTCAAAATGATATGATTGTTTTTCACTATCAAGAAAACTGGATAAATCAAGTTTCATTAACTTCACCTCTTAAACTACCAAACATTATTATATACAAATAAGTTTCTCTTTGTCAAGAATTATCTATTATTTACTAAATGTAGAGTATCTCTTGCTATCATTAATTCTTCATTAGTTGGAATAACCATTATTGTAGTACCAGTTAAGTCTTTGTTTACTATAGCTTCTTTGCCTCTGATATTGTTTAAATCCTTGTCAATTCTAATATTTAAGCATTCTAAGCCTTCACAAATTCTTTCACGCATAGTATTTGAATTTTCTCCTATACCTGCAGTGAATACCAACACATCTATACGACACATTTGAGCTGCATATGCAGCTATATACTTAGTTACTCTGTTAGCAAAAATATCTAGAGCTAATTTTGCTCTAACATTTCCTTCTTCTTCAGCTATCTCTAAGTCTCTAAAATCACTGCTTATTCCGGATATACCAAGAACTCCAGATTTTTTATTCAACATTGAATTAACTTCATCAAAAGACATATTTTCCTTTTCCATGATGAAAGGAATAACTGCTGGGTCGATATCTCCTGCTCTAGTTCCCATTGCTAAACCTTCCAATGGTGTAAAGCCCATACTAGTATCAACTGATTTTCCACCTTCAACTGCAGTTACACTTGATCCATTGCCAAGGTGGCATGTTACAATGTTTAAATCCTTAATATCTTTTCCTAACATTTCAGCTGCTCTTTGTGATACATATTTATGACTTGTTCCGTGGAAACCATATCTTCTTATCTTATATTTTTCATAATACTCATATGGTATTGCATATATAAAATTCTCAGCAGGAATAGTTTGATGGAAAGCTGTATCAAAAACACTTACCATAGGAGTATTTGGCATTAATTCTTTACAAGCTTCGATTCCCATTATGTTAGGCGGATTATGTAACGGCGCTAATTCAACGTTTTTCTCTAAAGCTTTCATAACTGCCTCATCAATAATTACAGAATCTGTAAAATCTTCTCCACCATGAACAACTCTATGACCTACTGCACCTATTTCATCCATAGAAGTAATTGCACCATAATCCTTATCTACAATAGCAGATAAAACTAATTCTAGTGCTTTTTTATGATCCTCCATAGGTTCTTCTATAACAACTCTATCCTTACCAGTTGTATCATGCTTGATCTTTGAACCTTCTATCCCAATTCTTTCAACTAATCCTTTCGCAAGAACAACCTCTCCATTCATATCAATTAATTGATATTTTAAGGATGAGCTACCACAGTTTATTACTAAAATATTCATCACTATACCTCCATTATCTTTTTCTATTACAATAGTATTACAATTTTATCAAAAAATCAACAAGATAAATTTCTATTATTGTTGTTTTTATAAGGAAATCTGAGATAATATAATATAGAAATTCACTTTAGAGATATGGTAAATAATAATAACTTGGAGGCTATTATGAAAATTGTTGGTTTTATTACAGAATATAATCCATTTCACTTAGGGCATAAATATCATCTAGAAAGAGCTAAAGAACTTTCTAAAGCAAGTCACTCAATAGCAGTTATGAGTGGCTCATTTGTCCAAAGAGGAGAGCCTTCACTTGTAGATAAATGGACAAAAGCAAAAATGGCAATTGATAACGGAGTTGATTTAGTTATAGAGCTTCCATTTATTTATTCAGTACAAAGTGCAGAGTTATTTGCTCATGGCGGTGTAAGTATATTAGATTCATTAAATGTTGTTGATCATATAGCTTTTGGTAGTGAAAGCAACGACTTAACTCCTCTAGAAAAAATAGCTACTATTTTAATAGATGAGCCATTAGAATACAAATTAAAACTTAGAGAACTGCTAAATAAAGGATACTCCTATTCTAAGTCTAGGAGCTATGCAATTGATTCCTATATTAAATCTAATAATATAGGTGATACTACACCTTACACAGAAATACTAAAGCAATCAAATAATATTTTAGCTATTGAATATTTGAAATCACTCCTTAAACTAGATTCTCAAATTAAACCTGTTTTAATTAATCGTCAAGGACACAATTATAATGATATTCAAATTACTAACCCTATCGCTTCTGCAACAGGAATTAGAAATAAATTATCACAGAACCCTATTGACTCAATTATAAATAACATGCCAAAGGAATCATACAATCACTTGCTTAATTTTTTCAATCTATTTGGTGAGTTCAACTATTTAACTAGTTATAACATGATTTTTCAATATCTTTTTAGAACTTTAGCTGAGCTTGATTTGAAAAACACTATGGATATGGAAAATGGACTTGAAAATAGAATTATAAATAAGGGCATGGAATTCATAGATATAAATCAATTGATAAATAGTGTTTCAACAAAGAGATACCCTTCTACTAGAATAAAAAGGATATTGATTCACTTGTTATCACAATTAAATATAAATGATATAAAAAGAGCATATGAAACACCTATAAATTATATAAGAATTTTAGCTAGTAACGAAAAAGGATTGGAAATACTAAAACATATAAAACAAAGTTCAGACCTAGCTGTTATTACAAAGTTTGCGGATTATAAATTACTAAAGAATAAGCATATTGATTTTATGTTAGGTTTTGAACAAAAAGCTACAGATCTATATTATTTAGGACTAAAAACAAAAGTTCCTTTTGTAAATATGGACTATTTAACATCACCCTATATTAAAAGGTGATAAAAGATTCACTACATTAAAATATTTTACAGCCTTCTTTCATATATTTAAGTAATGATAGTGAAAGAGGGTATTTTTATGGGAAATAATAATAACAATATATCAAAATATATTATAATTTTTATATTATCAATAATCTTGGTTCAAATTGTTAGTAATCCAAAATTAAGTATTTCTAGTGCAAGTGAAGGTTTGAACTTATGGTTTAACTTATTAGTTCCTTCATTATTCCCGTTTATTTTAATATCTGATTTATTAGTATCCTTTGGCTTTATTGATCTGTTTTCAAAGTATTTAGAGCCTATTATGAGACCTGTTTTTAATGTTTCAGGTATAGGAATCTTACCCTTTTCAATGAGTATAATGTCAGGCTATCCAGTAGGTGCTAAATTGACTTCTAAACTGAGAAGTATGAACTCAATTTCAAAGATAGAAGGTGAAAGACTAATTTGCTTTTCTTCTACTTCAGGTCCTCTATTTATAGTGGGTACTGTTCTTTTAGGCATGGTCGGAGCAACGAATCTATCTCCCCTAATGATAATACCTCATTACTTAGGAGCAATAACCTTAGGTATATTATTGAAATTTTATAAAAAAGACTCAGAAAAAAAACTAAATAATTATAGTATAGGCAAAATACCTTACAAGAAATCAAGTAATAATTATTCAATTGGTTTCATAATATCTAAATCAATAAAAGAAAGTTTGGATTCAATAGCTGTTATTGGAGGCTTTGTAATTATTTATTCTGTAGTTATAAATATTCTATTGTCCTCTAACACTTTTAACTTACTAATCAATAAAATATCAATGATAATATGTATAGATGAAAATATCCTAAAGGGGTTAATTGCTGGGATTGTTGAAATCACTAATGGTTGTAATATCATTTCGAAGTTAAATATCGATATATTTCATAAGATTTTATTACTTAATAGTATAATAGCATGGGGAGGATTTTCAATTCATAGTCAGGCATTGGCCTTTATAAGTACTACTGACATAAAACCATCTATTTACTTAATATCAAAGATGTTTCATAGTATTTTAACAAGCCTCTATACATATATTGGATATTTACTATTCTATAAGGATAGAATAGTTACAACTTTTACATTTCCAGTCTATAGTAATATTAAGCCAAATATAAATAGCTGGTTAATATTATTAGCCAGCTCTACAAAAATTGTATTAAGTATATTGGTATTTCTAATTTTACTAAGCATTACAACTAGAGAATTGAGAAAATATAATTAATCATTCCCTCTCAATTCTTTTCTATTCCCATTTAGCAATTGTATTATTTCCTTCAAGCTTTCTTGAGTTTCAAGCAATAAGCTATCAGCATATTCCATTGCCCCAATTCTTATCTCCTTAGCATTCAATTGAGCCTTAGATACTATATCAGCTGCTCTTGCATTTGCAGCCTTGATAATTTCTTCTTCATCAATAAGCTCTTCTAGCTTATATTCGGCTTCATTAATCAAATTGTCAGCATCCTTTTGTGCTTCAGCTAGTATTCTTTGTCTTTCTTCTTTTATCCATGCAGCTTGCTTGATTTCATCAGGAAGCTTAATTCTTATTTCCTTCACTATATCTAGTAATTCTTCCTTATCTACCATCACCTTACTTGTGAAAGGTAGGCTTGTACCCGCTTCAACAATGTCTTCTACTTCATCAATTAGGTTTAATACATCCATAACTAAAGTCCCCCTTTAATTTTGTCTTTCAAAGCATTTTCAACTACTTCTGGAACAAAAGAAGAAACATCTCCTCCTAATAAAGCTACTTCTCTCACTATACTTGAACTTAAAAATGAAAATTTTGTATTCGAGACCATAAATAAGGTTTCTAGCTCTGCAAAAAGCTTCTTGTTAGCTAAGGCCATTTGCATTTCGTATTCAAAATCAGATACCGCTCTTAATCCTTTAATAACAAAGCTTATATTTTTCAGTCTTGCATAATCAATTAAGAGCCCACTAAAGTAATCTATCTCAATATTATTTAAATGTTTGGTTGCATGTTTTAAAAACTCAACTCTCTCTTCAATGCTAAAAAAGCCATTTTTAGCATTATTGACCAAAACAGCTACAATGACATGTTCAAATTTTTTTGAACATCTTTCGATTATATCAATATGACCATTGGTTATAGGATCAAAACTTCCTGGATAAATAACATTCATAATCACACCTCTTTTTGTCTTAAGAACGTTAAAGATGAGTATCCATAATTTCTACTATCATAAATAATATAATCAAAGTATTCATCATCTAAAACAAATTCTTTTTCATGTTCGATAATTAGTATACCATCTTTTTTAATTAACTTATTCTTTATAATAAATTCAATTGCTTCAATTAATAATTTATGTTCTTTAAATGGAGGATCAAGGTAAATATAATCAAATTTAATATTCAAATCTAATAAATATTTCAAGGCTCTAATAGCATCTTTATTTATAATAACACTTTTTTCTAGAAGCTTCGTATGTACTAGATTATCTTTTATGGTTGAAATACTAGTTAAAGATATATCAGTAAAATATGCTATTTTTGCTCCTCTACTTAAAAATTCAATTCCAATTGAGCCTGAACCACT
>CAYZZR010000003.1:27459-33244 GCA_964482775.1 uncultured Tissierella sp.
ATAAATCCAATACTGTAGAATCTATTGTTAAAGGTCTTAAAATGTTAAACAAAGATTCTTTAATCCTATCTTCTGTTGGTCTAACATCTTTTCCAATAGGGGCTTTAAGTTTATGTCCTTTTCTTTCTCCTGATATTACTCTCACTGTAACCTTCCTTTACTAGTTTTAATAATTTTACCATATTTCATAACATTATTAAACTTTAATATCTAGATCGTTTTCATTTTTTTTAAACAATTCATCAATTTTTAACTTTAATCGACAATATTCAGGGTCATTTAACATTAAATCTTCCCTTACTATATTTTGTGCATCTTTTTGTGCTATTTTTAATATATCCATATCTGTTATTAAATTCGCTATTTTTAATTCAGGTAAACCATGTTGCCTGGTTCCAAAAAACTCTCCAGGACCTCTTAATTCTAGATCTTTCTCAGAAATTTTAAATCCATCACTAGAAGATTGTAAGATTCTCATTCTTTCTCTAGAAATAGGATTCACATTTTCATTTATTAAAATACAATAAGATTGGTACTGTCCTCTTCCTACTCTTCCCCTCAATTGATGAAGCTGAGCCAAGCCAAATCGTTCAGCATTAAAAACCGCCATAATATTTGCATTTGGCACGTTTACACCAACTTCAATAACTGTTGTTGATATTAAAATCTGAGTTTGATTATTTTTAAATTTATTCATTATCTCATCTTTATCCTTAGGATTCATCTTACCATGTAATAGGCCTAAGTTAAAATCAGGAAATATTTCTACTTTTAAATACTCGTATAATTCTTCTGCTGATATTAAGTCCAACGTTTCAGACTCCTCAATTAGAGGACATACAATATAAGCCTGTCTACCGCTTCTAACATGCTTGTCTATAAATTTATAGATTCTTTCTTTAAATGTTTTATCCACAGCATAGGTTTCTATTTCTTTTCTTCCAGGTGGTAACTCATCAATAATTGATATGTCTAAATCTCCATATAAAATAAGAGCTAATGTTCGAGGTATAGGGGTAGCAGTCATTACAATAATATCTGGATTGATACCTTTTTGGCTGAGAGTTGCTCTTTGCTTAACTCCGAAACGATGTTGCTCATCAGTGATTGCTAAGCCTAATCTATGAAAATCTACACCCTCCTGAATAATCGCATGAGTACCTACAATAATATCAATTTCACCATTTTTTAAGCTTTCAAGAATTTGATTTTTTTTCTTCTTTGAAAGACTACCAACTAATAGTTCACATCTTATTTCATATGGCTTTAATATATTGGATATAGATTCAAAGTGCTGGGTGGCTAGTATTTCAGTTGGAGCCATCATAGCTGCTTGGTATCCACATAAAACTGCTTTATACATAGCTATAATCCCAACTATTGTTTTACCCGAACCAACATCTCCTTGTATCAATCTATTCATTTGTTTAGCACTTTCCATATCTGAAATTATTTCTTCTATAACCTTGATTTGTGCATTTGTTAATTTGAAAGGCAGTTTATCCATAAAATCAAACAATTCTTCTTTAGGCTTATAAGTTATTCCTTGATTGTTGAATGTCTTATTTTTTATTAGAAACAAGCCTAATTGTAAGGTCAATAGTTCTTCATATGCTAATTGTTTTTTTACCTTCTTCATAGATTCCAATGAATTTGGAAAATGTATTATCTTTAATGCTTCTTTTGTAGATATAAAGTTATATTTATCCATTATTGACTGTGGCAATATATCCTCAATATACTTTAAATTTTCTTTTAATACAGTTTCAATAACTTTTACAATTTCATTGTTTTTTAATCCCTCAGTCAAGGGATAAACTGGAACAATCCTTCCTACTTTCTTTGAGCTATCGGGTTTTTCAAATACAGGATTCATGATCTGATATTGCAAGCCTATTTTATTAAACTTTCCATTGACCCAATATTTATCTCCAACATTAAAACTATCTTTAATATAATCTTGATTAAACCACACTAAGGTACCAAAAGCAGAACTTTCTTTAAAGGGAACCTTCAATATTGATAGGCCCTTTCTAGGTCTATTTATAATCCCATTACCAGTTATCTCTATTTCAAGACTAATCTTTTCATCTTTTATAGCATCCTTTAGTGTTTTAAAATTAGCTCTATTCTCATAGTTTCTGGGAATAAAATATATTAAATCTTCTATAGTCTCAATGTTTAATCTTCTTAATCGGCTTGCCCTTTTAGGGCCAACTCCCTTAATATATTTGATATCTTGATTTAATTTATTCATATTCACCGCCTATTTTAAAAACCCTACCGATGGTAGGGTTATTCTATTGAGAATATATAATAATATAAGGGTTGACCCCCAAATAACACTTCTACATCTATATCTTCATAAGTTTTCTCAAGTAAAGAAGCCAACTCTTCAGCATATTCCTTACTTACATCTTCTCCATAAAATACTGTAATTATAGAAACATCATCATTGGTAATTTCTTCGATTAATTCCATAGATACTTGGTTTATTTCTTTACCTGAAGAAATGATATCCTTATCGGATAAACCTATAATGTCATCTTTATTTATTTGCTTATTATTAAATTCTGTATCCCTTACAGCATATGTTATTTGACCAGTAATAACATTATTTAAACTATCAGTCATTGCTTCAATATTTTCTTCTATAGATGCATCTTCATTAAAAGCTAATAATGCAGAAATACCTTGAGGTACATTCTTAGTAGGTATTACAGTTATATTTCTTTCACTCAAATTTTTAGTTTGTTCTGCGGCTAATATAATGTTGCTATTATTAGGTAAAATAATAACATTTTTTCCTTTTGTATTATTTATAGCATTTAATAAATCTTCAGTGCTTGGATTCATGGTTTGGCCACCTGAAACTATGCTTTCAACATTAAGATCTCTAAATACTTTATCAATTCCTTCACCTATTGAAACCGATATAAAGGAATATTCTCTATCTAAACTTGATTCAAGGTTTGAATCCCTCAAATTCACAAGTTCATCCTTTAATAATACCTCTTCATGTTGATATTTCATATTATCAATCTTTATATCGCTTAAATCACCTAATTTCAGGGCCTTTTCTAAGGCTAGGCCAGGATTATTTGTATGAACATGAACTTTTATAATACCTTCTCCGCCAACTACAAGTAAGGAATCCCCTTGACTTGCAAGATCATCTCTAAAACTATCAATATCTGAATAATTGGTATTAATCATGAATTCTGTACAATATGCATATTTTATATCATCCGTATCTATATGTGCTCTTTGTTTAGAAGGTTGACTTTTTTCAAGAACTTTTTCTATAACTATTTCTGTTAAATCCTCTTGACCAATTATTGCATTATATGCACCTGTTAAAAGGTACATCAATCCCTTACCTCCAGCATCAACAACTCCTGCCTGCTTTAAAACAGGTAACATTTCAGGAGTTTTCCTTAAAGTATTATTTCCATGTTCTATAACTTGAGACATGAACTTTACAAGATCTTTTTCATTTTTACTTAATGAAATTGCAAATTCTCCACATTCTCTAGCTACTGTCAATATAGTACCTTCAGTAGGCTTCATTACAGCCTTATAAGCTGTATCAGATGCTTGCTTCATAGCTTCTGCCAAGGTTTTTATATCTATGTTTTCCTTGCCTTTTAATCCATTAGCAAATCCTCTGAAAAGCTGTGATAAGATAACTCCGGAATTTCCTCTTGCTCCCATCAAAGAGCCTTGACTGGCTGCTAAGGCAATCTTTGATGCGTGGTTTTCCTCAATAGTTAATCCTTGCTTTAAAGCAGATTTAACAGTTAACAACATATTTGTACCTGTATCTCCATCAGGAACAGGAAATACGTTTAAGGAGTTAACCTCCTCTTTATTAATTTCTAGAAGTCTTGCAGCATTAGTCAATGCCTTTTTAAGCAATACTCCATCTATATTCTCTATAATCAAGTATAGTTCCTCCTTAAATTACTTTTCTACTCTGATGCCTTGTACATTTACATTTATATGGCCAACTTTTAAACCAGTAAAATTCTCTACATTAAACTTTACTCTATCTATAATATTTTCAGCTACAACAGAGATTTTTACACCATATTCTAAGATTACATGCAAATCAATAGACAAGATATCATCTTTTGAATTAACTTTAATACCTTTAGAAAAATAATCTGATTTTAACAATTCAAATAATCCATCTGTTGCATTTTTTGATGCCATACCAACTATACCATAGCTTTCCATTGCAGAAATTCCAGCTATTGTTGCAATTACATTATCTTCTATATTGATAAAACCTAATTCAGTTTGAATTTTGGCAGCCATTTCAATTCGCCTCCTTACATAATATACCTATCTTTTATTTTAACCTATAAATATAAATAGTTCAACTAATTTACTGAGTAAATCCAAATATTATATTACATTATAGTTGCTTTTTACTATTGTCTTATGGTAAAATATAATGTGTTGTTATAAATGATGATTATACTTAAAGTCATATTAATGCTAGTTAAGTTGCAATTAAGGAGGTGTTTTTCATGTCGAAAGTTTGTGAAGTATGTGGAAAGAGCAAGGTATTTGGAAACAATGTAACTTTCTCAAATAGAAAAAGCTCAAGAAGTTGGGCACCAAACATCAGAAAAGTTAGAGCGGTTGTTAAGGGTTCAGTTAAACGAGTAAATGTTTGTACTAGATGTTTAAGATCTGGATATGTTGAGAGAGCATTATAAAGAGGTAAGAATATAAAAAAGGCTTCCATTAATATAATGGTAAGCCTTATTTTATTCTTAATAGTAAATATCCCATAATGAGTAATCCAATACCAATCAAGGATAAGAGTAATTCAATTGGCATAACACTCACTAAAATAATAAATCCTATTATTCCTAGGGTAATACCAATAATTTTCTTTGATTTATAGCTATATTTATTTATATATCTTTTCATAACTAACACTCCTAACCTTAATACTATTTTATTCATAGGAGTGAAATTAGTTACAATTACTTAATCTTTAGATTCAATAATTAATGCTTCTCCACTAGTTATTCTTATAATTCCTGTTTTTTCAATAATTTTATTGCTTACACCCAATGTTGACCCAAATTTAATAGTAGCATCAAGCAATGGATAGTAAAATCCATTTAAAGTAACGATTACTCCATTTAGAGTTATTGGAATTACAGATACGTATTTATTATCATTTCTTAACAATTCCAAAGAGTCATTACAGAAATAAATTGTATTATGATCATCAACTATTTTTGCTTTAATTCCCTCATCATTTAGTCGCTTTAACAAGTATATGTTAGCTAAACTATGATCCATTCTAGTTCCTGTTCCACCAACTAATGTTATGTCATCGCATCCTATTTTAATCAGCTGCATTATTGCTAATTCTGTGTCAGTTTCATCCTTTTCAATCGGGAATTTATACATAGGAATATTATTGACTCTTATATAGCTTTCAGCCTTGCTATCTATTGAATCAAAATCACCAATAATAGCATCCGGACATTTATTTATACTCATTATATGACGTAAACCGCCATCAGCACACAGAATATAATCTTTATCCTTAACCATATGAGCTAATAACTCATAATTATTAAAATCCCCACTAGAAATAATTAAACCCTTCATTTATACTCAACTCACTTTGCATAAATTCATTTTCTATTTTAAGCTTCGAGGAACTGCTTGCAGTTTCTACACACTGCTGCAACGAGGTGAGAGATTTAGGCTTCCAGTCTTGTGAAACAAGACATCACACCGCCGCAACGATGCT
>CAYZZR010000004.1:0-27043 GCA_964482775.1 uncultured Tissierella sp.
CAATGGCAATAGTTGGGCCACTAGTTTCTTATGGGATTTATGCAGGATTGAAAAAGACAAATATGAATAAAGGCTTTGTAGTATTTTTAGCAGCTGCTTTAGGGAATCTAGCTACATACTGCGTTACAGCTACCCAATTAGCAGTAGTATTTCCAGATAGTGCAACAGGATTTTTGGGTTCATTAGCTAAATTCTTATCTGTATTTGCAGTAACACAGCTTCCCTTAGCTGTTGTTGAAGGAATATTAACTGTAATAATTTACAATTTATTAGTTGAATATAAGAGTCAAGGGGTGATCAGTATTGAAAACATCTAAAAAGAATTTAATTTTATTTCTAATAGCAGTAGCAATAGTGTTGGTACCTTTAATATTTGTAGGTGATTCAGAATTTGCAGGTGCGGATGGTGAAGCTGAGGGACTAATTGGCGAAATAAATCCGGATTATGAACCTTGGGCAGCTCCTTTATGGGAACCACCAAGTGGAGAAATAGAAAGTCTTTTATTTTCTGTACAGGTTGCTATTGGTGCAGGGGCTGCAGGTTATGTTCTCGGGTTGTTAAGAGAGAGAAAGAAAATTGCTGCTAATAGATAAGTATGCATATACCAATAGATTAACAAATAGTAATCCATTCATTAAATTTGTAATAGTAGTTATTGCCTTAGCAATAGCTACTATTACGAAGAATAATTACATAAATCTATTGATATTGGCTATAATGATATGTTTAACTACAATAGTAGCTCATATACCAATAGATAAATATTTTAAGATGCTACTAATTCCGTCTACCTTTTTACTACTAAGTATAGTCACCATTTTATTTAGTATCTCAAAGGTAGATATCTACATTTGGAGTATTAGTGTGTTTGATAATTATATTGGAGTTACTTGCGATTCTATTGAACAGGCATTATTGCTTACAACTAGGGTATTTGCAGCCATAGCATCTACATTTTTTCTGGGACTGACAACCCCATTAAATAAGCTAATAAAGGTTTTTAAGAGCTTGCATATACCAAGTTCAATAATAGAATTAACTGTTCTTATTTATAGGTTTATTTTTATTTTACTTGAGGAAGCCAGTGAAATACATAATGGTCAAGAGCTAAAGTTTGGATACACAAATTTCAGAAAAAGTTTGAACTCTCTTGGATTATTAGTGAGAAGTCTTTTTGTAAGGGTCTTGCTAAACTATAAAGACATGGTAGTAGTATTGGAATGCAAATTATATGATGGGGAATTTAAGACGGGTGATTAAATGATAAAGATAGATTCATTAGAATATGAATACGAAGACGGCACTAAAGCCCTTAAAAATATAAATATAGATCTAAATAAGGGAAAAGTAATAGGAATAATAGGAGCAAACGGCTCTGGAAAGTCTACCTTTTTTCTAAATATATTAGGTATTCTTAAACCAACAAAAGGTGCTGTTAATTATAATGGCAAACCAATAAAATATGATAAAAAGTCCTTAAGGGATTATAGAAAAGAAGTAACCTTGGTGTTTCAGGATCCTGATAAGCAATTATTCTACTCAAGGGTTTATGATGATGTTGCCTTTGCATTGAGAAACCTTTCTATTTCAGAAGAAGTAATAAAACAAAAAGTAGAATCCACTTTAGAAAAGGTAAAAGCCCTAGACTTAATGGAGAAACCGACACATTTTCTTAGCTATGGTCAAAAGAAGAGAGTTGCCATAGGTGGAGCCTTGGTGATGGATTCTAAGGTAATATTACTGGATGAACCAACCTCTGGGCTTGATCCATTGATGTCAAAGGAAATTAAAAACATAATAAAAGACTTAGGAGTGGATAAAAAATTAATGGTATCTAGCCATGATATGGATTTTATCTATGAAGTCTGTGATTATATATACATATTTTCAAAAGGTCAAGTAATAGGAGAAGGTCTTCCAGATAAACTATTTTTAGAATCAAAGCTTCTGGATGAATCAGGCTTGGATAAACCTTGGCTTGTAAAGATTCACGATTATTTAGGTTTACCCTTGTATAAAAACGAAGATGAATTTAGGGACAGTGTACCTGTCCCTCTGTCCCAGGAGGAGAAAAGATGAAAAAAGGAATAATAGTAACAAGCTTTGGTACGACCTACAAGGAAACAAGACAACTTTGTATAGAATCAATAGAAAACAGAGTTAAAAATGAATTTCCAGACTATCTAGTGCTTAGAGCATTTACATCAAGAGTTGTAATACATAGATTGAAAAAAAGAGACAACATTTCAGTAGATACACCTACTGAAGCATTAATAAAGATGAAGGAAAATGGAATTAAGGATATATTTATACAACCTTTATTAATAATTGAAGGTATTGAATATGAGAAAATTCTAAGAGAAGCAAAGGATTTTATGGCTGATTATGAGTGTAATATAAGCATTGGTAAGCCTCTCTTGTCCTCTGATCTAGACTATGAAAAGGTAGTTGAAGGACTAGGATTGACTGATAAAAACGAGGCAGTTATTTTTATGGGTCATGGATCTGAGCATGAAACAGACATTTCCTATGATAAACTTCAAAAAATCATATGGACTCATGGCTATAAAAATGTCCATATTGCAACCGTAGAAGGCGAAAAAACCATTGAAGAAGTAGTGGAAGATCTTAAGGCTAAAGAAATAAAGAAGGTAATGTTAAAACCATTTATGCTTGTTGCGGGAGATCATGCTATAAATGATATGGCTTCAGAAGAAGAGGATTCGTGGAAGAACATTTTAGAGAGTAACAATATTGAAGTTGTTACTGAATTAAAAGGTCTAGGCCAATATAAAGCTATTCAAGAGATATTTATAGAGCATCTAAAAGATTTAATCTAAGGAGTGAGCATATGTATATTAAAAATCCAATGGATATTGAAAATAAGAGTATGGATATCATAGATCAAGTAATGGGAGATACATCATTTAATGAAGAAGAAATGATTATTGCAAAGAGAATGATTCATACAACAGGAGACTTTGAATATAGAAAGATAATTTCCTTTCAAAATGATTTTATTGCTGAAGCTAAGGCTTCAATATCAAGTGGTATAAAGATATTTACAGATACAAAAATGGCTTATCAAGGAATAAATAAACCAGCATTAGCAAAAGCCAACTGTGAGTTAAAGTGCTTTATTGATGATGAAAGAGTCTTTAAAATGTCCAAGGAATTAGGAACCACTAGATCAGCCTGTGCCGTAGATTTAGCAGTTGAAGAAGGAATAGAAGCTTTCGTAATAGGAAATGCACCTACAGCATTATTTCGTATACTTGAACTTGTAAAGACAGGGAAGCTAAATCCAAAGTTTATAGTTGGAGTACCTGTTGGCTTTGTAGGAGCAGCTGAGTCTAAAGAATATTTAAGAGAATTTAATATTCCACAAATATCAACTATAGGAAACAAGGGTGGAAGCAATGTAGCAGCATCTATTGTCAATGCCTTATTATATATGGTAGTAGGAAGATGAGTCTAGATTTATATGTTATAAAAGAAGGTAAAAGTCTTAGATGTGGCTATACTACAGGAAGTTGTGCCACAGCAGCAGCAAAGGCCTCAGCTATAATGATTGAAACTGGTCATTTAATTAATTATGTAGAAATAGATACACCTGCAAATATAAGACTAAAACTTGAAGTTCATAATCCTATAATTGAGAATGAATATGCATCTTGTTCCATTATAAAAGATGCAGGAGATGACCCGGATAATACTGATGGCATTGAAATATATGCAAAGGTTACGAAAAGAGAAGATGGTTTAGTTTTTATCGATGGTGGTCAAGGCATAGGCAGAATCACTAGAAAAGGGCTATTTGGCCAAGTTGGAGAAGCTGCCATAAATCCTATTCCAAGAAAAATGATAGAAAAGGAAGTAAAGGAAGTTAGCAATAGTGGTTATGATGTACTAGTATATGCACCTGAGGGTCAGGTAATTGGAAAGAAAACCTTTAATTCCTATATAGGTATTGAAGGAGGCATTTCCATAATTGGCTCCAAAGGCATAGTATATCCAATGAGTGAAGAAGCCCTTTTAAAAACCATATACATGGAAATGGATATGAAGGAACAAAAATATGGAAATGATCATTTAGTTTTAGTTCCAGGAAATTATGGAGAGAAAATATCAGATAGTTTAGGAATAGATGAACCTAGAGTTAAAATATCTAATTTCATTGGAGATAGTTTACTTTATGCATATAACAAAGGATTTAAATCAATTACGTTAATAGGACATATAGGTAAATTTTCAAAACTATCCATTGGAGTATTTAACACTCATAGCAAGGTGTGTGATGGAAGGATGGAAGCCTTTATATATTATTTAGCCTTAATGGGTGCACCACAAGAGTTGTTAGAAAGAGTAAATAAAACTCTGACTGCTGAAGAGGGTTTAAATATATGTATTGAAGCAGGCTATGGAAGTGTTGTAAGGCTCATGGAAAAAGGTGCAGAAGAAAGAGTTAAGAGATACTTAAAAGATGAGAACTATAAGGTAAAAGTGATTATCTATTCCATGGAAAGAGGTGTAGAAATTTGTTAACCATAGCAGGAGTTGGACCAGGAAATATTAAATATATGACAATGGATGTTATAGAGAAAATAAAAAATTCAAATAATATCATTGCCTTTGGAAGAGTGGGAGAGTCCATTAAGCCTCTAGAAAAAGATTACACCCAAGTAAATAGAGTAGACCAAATCATTGATTACTTGAACATAAATGAGGAAGCCTTGTTACTAGCATCAGGAGATCCAAACTTCTTTGGAATAGTGGAATACCTCAAAAGAAATAATGTAAAGATTAAGGAGGTATTACCAGGATTATCATCCTTTCAATATATGATGGCAAAGTTAGAAAAGCCATGGCAAGGAGCCAAGTTTATATCACTTCATGGTAGAGATTTCAATCTTAGTGAAATAGTTAAAGATAGACAGATAATTGCGTTAATAGATAAAGACAACAATCCTTCATTTATTTCAAATGAATTAAAGAAACTTGGATTAAAAGGAACTATGCATATAGGATTTAATCTTTCCTATGAAGATGAGAAGATTATAAAAATAAATATTGGCGAAGAAGTTGAAGAATATTCTTCCCTTGGAGTGGTGGTAATTGAAAATGAAGTGGATTAAGGATGAAGAATTTATAAGAGGGAATATCCCAATGACTAAATTTAATATAAGGATACTGACCATTGGATATTTAGCTATTGAAGAAGGGGATAGACTGCTTGATATTGGAGCAGGTACTGGGTCCATATCCATAGAAGCTGATCTTCAAGGCGCAAGTGTTTGGTCTATTGAAAGAGAAGTTGAAGGCATAGAGCTAATTAATTCCAACAATGATAAATTTAATACAAGTTTAAATATCATAGAAGGGCAGGCTCCTGAATCCTTACCTCCTATAAAGTTTAACAAGTGCTTTATTGGAGGAAGTGGTGGAAAGCTTGAAGAGATATTTTCATATCTAGAAAGCAATTTAGATGATAATGGAATAGTATGTGGAAATTTTATTACATTGAATAATTTAACTGAATTTCTAAATCTTTTTAAAAAATATAAGTATAAAGATATAGAAACTCATCTTATTCAAAGTGCGAATATGGACAAAATTGGATTGATGAAGGGGCAAAACCCAATATACATAGTAAAAGGAGTGAAAGCAAATGATTAACTTTGTAGGTGCAGGTCCAGGGAATGTAGACCTAATTACAATAAAGGGTAGAAGACTATTGGAAGAAGCTGACGTAGTCATTTATGCAGGAAGCTTAGTATCTAAGGAGCATTTAGAATTCTGCAAAGCAGATTGCCAATTACATAATAGTGCTTCCATGACATTGGAGCAAGTAATTGAAGTTATAGTGGATTCTGAAAAAAAAGGATTAAAGGTAGTTAGACTTCATACAGGAGACCCTACTATCTATGGAGCAATAAGGGAGCAAATGGACATATTAGATACCAAAGGCATAACTTATGAAGTAGTTCCAGGGGTAAGCTCATTTACAGCAGCTTGTTCGGCTATAAAGAAGGAATTCACTTTACCTGAGGTTAGTCAAACTGTAATACTTACTAGAATAGAAGGACGTACTCCAGTACCTGAGGGAGAAGATTTAGAGGATTTGGCTAAGCATAAAGCATCAATGGCAATATTTTTATCAGCTCAAGAAATAGATAGAGTAGTAGAAAAGCTAGTAAAAGGTTATGGAAGCTATGATACTCCTGTTGCCGTAGTATATAAAGCTACTTGGGAGGATCAAGAAATAGTGTTTGGAACTTTAAAGGATATTGCAGAAAAAATAAAGGGCAAAGGCATAAATAAAATGGCACAAATTCTAGTTGGAAATTTCATAGAAGGAGATTATGAGCGTTCAAAGCTATATGACCCATCATTTACACATAAGTTCAGAGAGGCAACAAAATGAAACTAGCTTGTCTTTCCTTTACAGATAGAGGATATGAATTAGGAGAAGAACTTGTAAAAATCCACAGCACAAAGCATAGGATTGATCACTTTTCCAATTCTAAAGTACCAGGAGGAGTTAAGCAATTATTAAATAAACATTGGGATGACTTTGATGGATTTATATTTATTAGTGCAACGGGAATAGCTGTTAGAATGATAAATCCTTATTTAGTATCAAAGCTTAAGGACCCAGCCATAATAGTAATTGATGATTTAGGAAAATATTCTATATCACTTTTATCAGGGCATATAGGCGGCGCAAATGAGGTTGCGCAGTGGATTGCAGAGTCCATTGGAGCTACTGCTGTGATTACCACAGCCTCTGACAATAGAGGAATTGAATCCATAGATATGTTTGCAAAACGTAACAATTACTTTATGGAGGATATGAAGTCTGTAACCGAATTAACATCTATGATGGTTAATGGGAGAAGAATTGGATTATATACTGAAGATGATAAAATCATCAATTACGACAATATAGAACGAATTGAAAGTTTAGAGCACATAGATTTAACACTAGATGGAGCTATTATAGTTTCATCCAAGCATAATATTGAAGAGCTAAGCATTCCACATACAATTCTAAGACCTAGATGTGTAAATATAGGTATTGGTTGTAGAAAAGGGATGGAGACAGGTATAATTATTGAGGCAATAGAAGCATCCTTGTTGGACAAGAATCTATCTGTAAATAGCATAAAGGCCTTGGGAACTGTAGAGGTCAAACGATTTGAAATAGGTATAATTAAGGCAGCAGAAGCCTTAAAATGCCCCTTAAAAATTTTCATGCTAGATGAAATTAGACCTTTGGAGGAAATGTTTCAAAAATCTCAGTTTGTCAAGGATACCATAGGTGTATACTCAGTTTCAGAGCCTTGTGCATACCTATTGGGAGGAAATTTGATAACTAGAAAAGCAAGATATGATGGCGTTACTATATCAGTGAGTAAGGAATGAGGAAAAAAATGGCAAGATTATATGTAGTAGGAATAGGACCTGGTGGTCGTGAAAATATGACCTTTAAGGCAGTAGATGTTATAAAAAAGTCTGAACTTATAGTAGGATATACCCCTTATATTGATTATCTTGGAGACTTAGTTGAAGGTAAAGAGATTTATTCAACTGGTATGAAGGGTGAAATAGAAAGATGCCAATATGCAATAGAAAAGGTTAGAGAAGGAAAGGATACAGCCATTATAAGCACTGGCGATGCAGGGCTATATGGAATGGCAGGACCAATATTAGAATTGGCTAAGGATATAGATGTAGATATTATACCTGGAGTAACCGCAGCTTTTTCAGCAGCTTCTGAACTAGGTTCACCAATCATGCATGATTATGCATCCATAAGTCTTAGTGACTTATTGACTCCTTGGCAGGTAATAGAGAAGAGATTGGATAAGGCTGCAGAGGCAGATTTTGTAATAACAATATATAATCCTAAATCCAGAGGTAGAAAGGATCATTTAAAGCGAGCAATGGAGATAATTTCAAGTCACAGAAATGGTAAAACTCCAGTGGGAATAGTTAAGAATTCAGGTAGACCAAACACAGAAATAAAAATCACTACCATAGAAGAGCTAGATTATGATGCTGTAGATATGCTGTGTGTACTAATCGTTGGAAATTCCAATACTTATGTAAGGGATGAAAAGATGATTACACCGAGAGGATATGAAATAGTATGATTTGGATTATTGGTGGAACAACTGAAGCAAGGGAACTTATTGACAGTCTTGGTGATTTCAATGACTATATAGTAACCATTGCAACAGAAGGCGGTAAAGAATTTCTTAACACTGACAAAATATTCATAGGCAGATTAAATAAGGATCAAATGATAAGCTTTGCTAAGGATAACAATATTCACATGATAGTTGATTTATCACATCCATATGCAAAAATAGTTTCAGACAATGCAAAGCTAGTTGCTAAAGAGTTAAATATTGAATACTTAAGATATGTTCGAAAAAGAACAGATTTCAATGAGGATGAAATATATCTAAACTCCTATGAAGAGTGCTATGAATTTTTAAGTAATGTTAAAGCTACAGTATTCTTTACAACAGGATCAAAAAATATTAGGGATTTTGAAAAAATAAGAGGGAACAATAGATTTATATATAGGGTTTTACCAGCACTAGAGAGTATTCAAATATGTAATGACAACAATATTCATATGAATGATATTGTTGCCATTTTAGGCCCATTTTCCAAGGATTTAAACAAAGCACTTCTTAAAAACTATAAGGCTGATTATTGTGTAATGAAGGATAGTGGGGATGTAGGTGGAACCTTAGAAAAAGTATTAGCTTGCCGAGAATTGGGTATAAAAGCTATAATCATAGGTCGAAAAGAAGAAGAAATAAGTATTGATTTAAAAACAATAGAAAAAATCATTTTAAAAAGACCTTAGATTTAACTAAGGTCTATTATTTTTATTTTGGAGGATATATATGTCGCACGGAGCAAGAGGTGGACTTGGTCCACGTGGATTTTTAACTGAAGAAGAAAAGAAAAATAGACCACAGGTTTCTAAAGACCTAATTATAAGGATACTTTCTTATTTGAAGCCATATAGACTACAGTTTTTATTTGTTTTGGCAGCTATAATTCTTGCATCCATAATTGGTCTCTTGCCATCGGTCATAACTGGAAGAATTGTAGATGAAGCCTTGTTGGGCAAGGATATGTCTTTGCTATTGAAACTGCTCTTTTATGCTTTTTTAACCTTAACTGCTTCACAAGTTATCGGAGTGATTCAAGGCTACATAAACTATTGGATTTCAAACAAAATAATTTTTGATATGAAAAATCAAATGTTTTCTCATCTACAGAAATTACCCCATGAATTTTACACCAGTCAAAGACAGGGTGATATACTTACTAGAATGGAAAATGATATAAATGGCGTAGGCACAGTTATATCAAGTACATTAACTAGCTCTGTAAGCAATCTGGCAGTAGTGCTGGCAACTCTAGTTGCCTTATTTGCAATGAGTTGGCGTATGGCCTTAGTTGGGATAGCTGTCATTCCCCTTTTAATACTTCCTACTAGAACAGCTGGTAGGACAAGATTTAAGTTTCTTACTGAAAGTCAAATAGAGAGGGATAAATTGAATCAGATATTGACTGAAACCATGAGTGTATCAGGTTCCATGCTTATGAAGCTCTTCACAAGAGAAAAAAGAGAATATGAGCGATTTGTTGAAGTAAATGAAAAGGTAACAGATTTATCCATAAAGGAGCAAAATAGCGGTAGGTGGTTTTATATGACCATGGGAATGTTCACCCAATTGGGTCCACTACTTATATACTTTGCAGGCGGATGGCTAATTATTACAAACAAGGATCCTTTGCTTACAGTTGGTACTATTACAGCTATGGTATCTCTAGTCAATAGATTGTACAGACCAGTGGAATCGCTTCTTAGATTAGGGGTAGAATTTACTCGATCTCTAGCCCTATTCAGTAGAATATTTGAATATTATGACAAGGAAATCACAGTAAAAAATAAGGATAATACAATCAAAGAGAACATATCAAATGCCCAAGTGCGCTTTTCTAATGTATCATTTTCATATATAGAAGGGGAGGAGATTCTCAAGGATATAAATATAGTTATTCCATCAGGGAAGATGTATGCAATAGTAGGGCCATCTGGGGAAGGGAAATCAACAATTGTTAATCTAATACCTAGGATATATGATGTAAATAGTGGTAGTATATTCATAAATAATATAGATATAAGGGATTATGATTTAACATATTTAAGACAAAATATCGGTGTAGTTACACAGGAAGCCTATCTCTTTAATGGAACCATAAGACAGAACCTCCTTTATGCAAAGGAAGATGCAACACAAGAAGACTTGGAAGAGGCATGCAAAATTGCGAATATTCACGACTTTATAATATCTCAAAGTAAAGGCTATGACACTGAAGTAGGAAATAGAGGCTTGAAACTATCAGGAGGGGAAAAGCAAAGAATTTCCTTAGCTAGGGTCATACTCAAAGATCCAAAGATTCTAATTCTTGATGAGGCCACATCCGCTTTGGATTCCATTTCAGAAAATTCCATACAGGATGCCTTGGATCAAATGATGAAGGGACGTACAAGCATTGTAATAGCCCATAGACTATCAACCATACTTGCAGCCGACAAAATACTTGTAGTAAAAGATGGCCTAATAAAAGAAGAAGGAACTCATAATGAGTTATTGGCTTTAAATGGAGTATATAAGGAACTTTATGAAACACAGTTTCGTCGTGCTTTAAATTTCTCTAACTTTTCACCTATTTAACATATTCGAATTGTAATATAACGAGGAAGGTAATGATGTCCCCCGCTTCTTCAAGCGGTCGGGTACCTTATTCGTTAATAGGTGGTGTGCCTAAATCACCCACCTCGTTGCAATGGTGTGAAGTAATTGCTACGCAATTACCGCTGATATTTAAATATATATAGTGCATTTATGGAGGGATATTATGTGTAGAATTCTAGTGGTGGATGATGAAGAAAAAATAAGAGAAGTAATTAGAGAATATGGAGAATTTGAAGGCTATACTATCACAGAAGCTAGTGACGGCATGGAGGCGGTAAACATATGTAAAGGCCAGGATTTTGATTTAATTGTCATGGATGTTATGATGCCAAGACTAGATGGTTATTCAGCAGTGAAGGAGATAAAGAAGACCAAGGATGTTCCTGTGCTAATGTTATCTGCAAGAGGAGAAGAATATGACAAGCTATTTGGATTTGAAATAGGAATAGATGACTATGTTGTCAAGCCATTTTCTCCTAAAGAGGTAATGGCTAGGATAAAGGTTATTATATCAAGAAGAAGCATCAAGGAAAATCAAAATAGAACCTTAACATTTAAAGGATTGTTAATAGATTTTGATGGTAGAGAAGTATTTGTAGACGGTAAAAAGGCTGAGATGACACCCAAGGAGTATGATCTTTTATTCTATATGGTTAAGAATAGAAACATTGCCTTGTCCAGAGAAAAGCTCTTAAATGAAGTCTGGGGATATGACTTCTTTGGTGATGATAGGACAGTAGATACTCATATAAAGATGCTTAGAAACAACTTAGGATCATACAGAGATTTTATAGTAACCATGAGGGGCATAGGTTATAAATTTGAGTACAATGAATAGGGTGATTGAATGCTAAAATGGATTAATAAAAAAAGCTTGAAGTTTAAAATCTGGACATATTTTATCATATTTGCAGCAAGCATTATGCTTATCCTATGGTTGCTTCAGATAGTTTTTTTGAATAGATATTACGAAAGCATGAAGATAAATGAAATAAAGCGAATAGGCAATTCTCTAGTTCAAGAATATGGTAATGAAGGATTTGAAGATTTAGTTTATACAACTTCCTTAACTGAAGGTATAGCTATCCACATATTAGATGGCAAGGGAGCCTTAGTCTACCCTTTGAATATTGTAGATATGATAAGACAACCAAGATTAGAAATTGATACATTTACAAAATTCCTAAACAACTTATTTAGCTCACCTGACAATTATGTAGTATATACAAGAGTTGATTACAGATTTAAGAGTCCTACCTTAGTATATGGTGCAATATTAGATAATATAGAGGGGGAAAATTATTTCTTATATATCAATTCAGTTTTGCAACCAGTTGATTCAACAGTTAGTGTATTGAAGGACCAATTGATTATAGTTACAGTTATATCCTTTTTATTAGCATTAGGATTATCCTTTATAATAGCTACAAGGCTTACTAGGCCAATTGAGAACATAACAAAATCTGCTGAATCCTTAGCACAAGGTGATTACAATGTTGTATTTGAGAAAGGTGACTATACAGAAATTGATAATCTCTCAGATACTCTAAATTATGCAACAAAGGAATTGTCCAAGACAGATGAATTGCGTAGAGATTTAATAGCCAATGTAAGTCATGACTTAAGGACACCTCTTACTGTAATTAAATCATATGGAGAAATGATAAGAGATCTTTCAGGTAATAACGAAGAAAAGAGAAATTACCATCTCAAAACTATCATAGATGAAGCTGATAGATTATCCCTTATGGTTAATGATATGCTTGATTTATCAAAAGCTCAATCAGGTTTAGAAAGCTTAAGCAACTTGACATTTAATTTAAAGGACACTACTGCTGAAACATTAAAAAGATTTTCATATTTTGTAGATGATGCTGGTTTTAGATTCTTATTGAATGTTGAAGGTAACACTGCTGTAATAGGAGATGAAAAGAAGATTGAACAGGTAATCTACAATCTAATCAGTAATGCTGTCAATTATTCTACTAGTGAAAAGGAAATAGTGGTCAATATCATAGAAGAGGAAAGGCATGTTTACTTTGAAGTAATAGATAAGGGCCAAGGCATTGAGAAAGAGCAGTTAGATAATATTTGGGATAGATATTACAAAGTAGGCAAGTCACACAAGCGAGCAACTGCAGGATCAGGAATTGGCTTATCCATTGTAAAATCTATTTTAGTAGCACACAAGGCAGAATATGGGGTTGAGAGTGAATTGGGTAAAGGCAGTAAATTCTTCTTTAGATTAAGGAAAGATATTTAATTTAAGTTTTTATCATAACTTGAAAATTTTCTGATAGTGGAGTATCATAGTATTTAAATTATTAGGAAAGAAGGATGAAAATGGGACAATATATACCAACTAGAGAAGATGCATATAGCTTGCTTACAAAGTATACTAAAACCGACCATTTAATAAAGCATGCCTTAGCTGTAGAGGCTGTTATGGGTCACTTTGCCAACATTTATGATGAGGATGTTGAAAAGTGGAAGGTTATAGGTCTTATTCATGACTTGGACTTCGATTTATATCCTGATCAGCATTGTGAAATGACTGAAAAAATCCTAGAGGAAGAAAACTGGCCTAAGGACTATATAAGAGCGGTGCTAAGCCACGGTTATGGTTTAAGAAATGAAATCAAGCCTATTGAGAATGTAGAAAAAGTAATCTATACAATAGATGAGTTAACTGGACTTGTATCAGCAACAGCACTTATGAGACCAAGCAAATCAATACTTGATTTAGAAGCAAAATCAGTAAAAAAGAAATGGAATCAAAAATCCTTTGCCGCAGGAGTAGACAGAGATGTAATCCAAAGCGGAGTAGACATGCTTGGAATGGAGCTAAATGATGTAATAGCTGAAACCATAAAAGGAATGCAAACAATAGCACAGGAACTAGGACTAAAGGGTAATCTTTAATATTAAAAAAGCGGACACTTAGGCCCGCTAAGAGGTTATGATGGATTGATTGGATAATCCTTCATAACTTTTTTGTTTCCGTTATTATCTTCAACTAAGTTCCTTTTTTCAACTCTTTGAGGGTCATTTAGCATGGATTTTCTATAGGAGGGATTCTCCACCATACCATTTAACCAATTAGGATTGTTTGTGTTATTCCAAGGGTTTCCATAATGTGCACCAAGGACAAAGTTTTTATCACTTTCGTTTCTTGATTTTACATCCCATTGATTGTTATTATTTTTGTCAGTCATATAAATTTCTCCTTTCTACAATACTATAAGCATTATGAAAATAAATATTCAACTTTTGCAAATGATAATGTTTATCATTTATAACGATGGGTAGATATAAAATAGTTAATTATTGAAATTAAAATAGATTGAAGGAGAGATTTGAATGACTTTTAAATTACCAGAATTAAACTATGCTTATAATGCACTAGAACCTCATATTGATGCAAGAACTATGGAGATTCACCATACAAAACATCATCAAACATATATAGATAATCTGAACAAAGCCCTGGAGGGTCATGAGAAATATCAAGAGATGAGTATAAAGGATTTATTAAAATCCTTAGATGAGCTTCCTGATAGCATAAAGACTGCCGTAAGAAACAACGGTGGTGGACATTTAAATCATAAAATATTTTGGAATGTTATGTCTCCAAATGGTGGAGGGAAACCAATAGGTGAAGTAGCAAAGAAAATAGATGAAGATCTAGGTGGATTTGATAAATTTAAAGAAGAGTTCAAAAAGGCTGCCCTTGGCAGATTCGGTAGTGGCTGGGCTTGGCTAGTTATAGATAAGGATGGAAAGCTAGCAGTAACTTCAACTCCAAATCAAGATAACCCAATTTCAGATGGTAAAAAGCCTTTGCTTGGTATTGATGTATGGGAGCATGCATACTATCTAAATTATCAAAACAAGAGAGCTGATTATATTGATTCATGGTGGAATCTAGTAGATTGGAATGTTGTAGAAGAAAAATACAATAGTATGAAATAGATAAAAGCCCTTTTAAAAGGGCTTTTATCTTTGACACTATTTGTTAGCTGTAATAGACTAATATATAAAGGTTAAAAACAAGGAGGAAGAAAATGAATAAAACAATTATTAAAGTTGAAGAAATAGGATTACATTTTAATACTGAGAATCCATTTCTATTCTGTGCTAACCACAAGGATAATTTCCCTAAAGGAAATGATAATTATGGGGTATCAAAGGATGAATTAGAAGGTAGAAAAATAGGAAATGATTTCTCTATTAAAGATGGCTGGAGTATGTATCATGGTTCAGTAGTACCAGGATTTCCTGTTCATCCTCACAGAGGATTTGAAACAGTAAGCGTTGTTCAAGAAGGATTTGTTGATCACTCTGATTCCAATGGTGCTATAGGTAGATATGGAAATGGTGATGTTCAATGGATGACAGCTGGTAGTGGCTTGCAGCATTCTGAAATGTTCCCACTTTTGAACAAGGATAAGGAAAATCCAATGCATTTATTGCAGATTTGGTTGAATTTACCTAAGAAAGATAAATTTACAGAGCCTCACTTTAAGATGCTATGGGCAGAAGATATACCAGTAATAGAGGAAATTAATAATGGTAATAAAAGCAGTATTATGTTAGTTGCAGGTAAGTACAAGGAATATAATGCTGTGGAACCAGCACCAGCATCCTGGGCTCATGAAGAAAAAAATCATGTTAATATATGGGTAATTAAGATGGAACCAAATTCTACATTTAAAATCCCTAAGGTAAATAATACAATAACTAGAAATCTATATATTTATGAAGGTGGAAAACTTCACATAAACGACAATGAAGTCTATGCTTTAAATAGATTCAAGTTAGATGGAAATGAAGATATTATGATAGTAAATGGTGATGAACTAAGCCATATGCTGCTATTGGAAGGGGAACCAATCAATGAGCCTGTAGTTGCTTATGGACCATTTGTAATGAACACCATGGAAGAAATACAACAAGCATCTTCAGACTATAGAAAAACAGGATTTGGAGGCTGGCCATGGGATAGTAGTGACCCAGTTCATTCAGGTGAGAAAGCAAGATTTGCGAAATATTCCGATGGAACAATCGAAAGAAGATAATTTCATAGCTGCACCCTTTGGGTTTCCAGAGGGTGTTTTCATTTTACAAAACAGCTTGTATATGATATTATTAACCCATAAACATATTGAAAGGAATGATTCCATGGAAAACTCATATAGATTTTATAGAAACTTAGACTGTGCATATTTCCCTTGTCATAAGGTTGAAAATGATGAGGAATTTAATTGTATGTTTTGCTTTTGTCCTCTATATTTTAAAGAGGATTGTGGTGGAAAATTTAAGGACAACTATGGAATAAAGGATTGTTCAGATTGTTTGATTCCACATAGACCAAAGGGTTATGATTACATAAGTGATAAAATAGTTAAATACAATGATGAAAAGGTAACAGAAAGATTAAAATCATTAAAGAAAGATTAAAAGAATTTAAAAATGGTAACTATATTAAGAGATTATAATTATGAGGTGATTAAGTGAATATTGATTTCGAAGCATTGATAAAATCATTAACCTCAAGAGCAAATGCCATTTTTTCTGATAGCGACAAGATAGTGGATTTGTTAGCAAGAACTAAGACAAAGCTCGAAGAGAACAAAGAGTTAAAAAGCTTATTTGATGATGTAAGAATTATTGTTGAGCTTATTAAGGATTACACAAATGGAGCTTATAAAGAGCTTTCAAAAAACTCTATTATTTTAGTAATCATAAGTTTAATATATCTAGTAAATCCATTTGATTTAATACCGGATATGCTCTTTGGAGGATTTATAGATGACGCCGCAGTAATTGCCTATATCTTAAAGAGAATCTCAACAGAGCTAGAAATATATAAGGAATGGAAAGTTAATCATGAAGATAATCCAGAAATAATTGATGATGATGAAGATGAAGATTTTGATGATGACGATATGATAGAAATAACCTTAGATGATAAATAAAAGAAATAAATACTATAATAGAACCTTTACTTTTGTTAAAGGTTCTATTTTTTTGCATAAAAGTTCTCATCCCTTTCATAGAATACAATAGTATTTGTAATTGTAGTAAAGTATGGTAGAATATTTAGAGCGTCATTAAACAAGGAGGTTCCTATGAAGAATAAACTATACGTCATAATTATTAGCATTGTTATGCTTTTAATTGGGACAAGATATGGATATGCAGAAGAGATTCAACCTATTGACCTAGATACACCAAAGTATTTATCATTAGAGCTTATTGATAACAAATTTATATTGGGGTGGAAAAACCCAAAAAATCTTTACACAGAAAGAAGTATTCATTATCAAATAGATTTCAAGCTTGGAAGAGAGGACTGGATTTCTACAAGTGAAGAATTGCCTACACATATTCTTACTTTATCAAAAGATGGTAAATCATCAATAGAAATCGATCCAATCAAATTAGGAATTATAGATAGAGAAATCAACTTAGAAGAAAATATATATAGCTTTAGAATAAGATACAGATATAAATATATCCATGATTTGGTTGAAAGTCATGTAGATGGATATTTTTCTAGCCCAACAATGTTGGGATTCTTACCAAATTATCAAAATGCAAGTAGCTGGGCCTTTGAAGAGTTAGATAGAGCAATAGAACTGAATTTGATTCCAGATGAGATTAGAGATGACATGAAAAAAGAAATTACTAGAGAAGAGTTCAGTGAAGTAGTAGTCAGCCTTTATGAGCTAAAGACAGGTAACCCTGTAGACTATAATGGTCAAACCTTTAATGATACAAGAAATCCTGAGGTACTTAAAGCAGCCAAGCTGGGAATAGTAACTGGAATTGGAGATGGCAACTTCTTGCCAAATCAATTAGTAACAAGACAAGAACTAGCTGTTATGCTTAAAAGAGCATGGTCAGCAATTGATCCAAATATGGATTTTACCCATGAGGAAATTACTTCAACCAATGAAACAAATATAGCAAGTTGGGCTATAAAAGATGTGGATTTTATACGATATAAGGGCATTTTAAAAGGCGATAGTGATGGATTGATCAATCCTACTGGGCATACAACTAGGGAAGAAGCTGTTATACTTACATTGAGAACTAATGACATGATAAAATAAGTAAAAGGTATTTAAGAAAAATTTCTTAAATACCTTTTTTTTGGCTAGTAGATTTTAGGCCAAAAAAGCTTCCTAGCAATCCTAAAATCAAGCTAATTACTATATTGGAAACAGCAATACCTTTCAACATATCCATCATATCAGGTAGAATAATAAAAGGAAGAGATGCGGTTACCTTAGAGTAAAGAAAATTTACTACAAGAAATATTAAGCCAATGGAAATAATGGCAGCTAAAATCGATATAAACAGCCCTTCCAAAATAAAGGGGAGACTAATAAAATACTCAGGTGCACCAAGTAGCTTCAAAGTATTGATTTGCTCTTTATTAATATATATTCCCTGTCTTATAATGTGAGATGTAATAACAAAGGTAGCCACGCTTACTGCTACTATTACTAATATCCCTAAGATATTTGTAAGGCTAGAAATGTTTTTTAATCTTTCAAGTACATCTTTATTATCTCTAACCAATTCAACTCCTTTAATTGAATTAGCTGTATCTACAACTGTAGACATATATTCTAAATCAATTTTTACCTCTATATATGGACTAAAGGGGTTGTGATCAAAGAGTTCAATAATCCTGGATTCTTCTCCCATAATCCTTGTCATTCTTTCCTTTGCCTGTGCTTCATCTATCAATGTAACTTCCCTAACTCCTTGTATAGCCTTTATATCTTCAGCTATATTATTAACATTGCTCCCTTCAATATAATATATACTTATTTCAGCTTCATTCTCAATTTCTTCAATCAAATCATTTATTACCCAACCACCAGATATGATTAAGGACAATAAAAAGAAAATAAAACCAAGGCTCAAAATTGAAAAAATATTTGAAATTAAATCCAACTTAAAAATAGTTTTTATTTCATTAAAGAAGTATCTTGAATTTCTAAAAACCTTGTCCATAGGATACCTCCCTTAATCGCATATTTCCATCAGTTACTACAATCTTCATACAATCCTTCTCTTCCTCTATCAGATGGGTAGCATGAGTAGTTATGATAACTGAGGTATTGCTGTCCTTAAATGACTTTAATAAATCAAGTATATTTAAAGAGTTGCGAACATCCAAATTACCAGTTGGTTCGTCTGCAATTATCAAGTAGGGTTTTCTAGCAACAGCCCTAGCAATTGCAACTCTTTGACGTTCACCATAGGACAGATTATCAACTAAGGAATTAGATTTATGAGCTAGCCCTACTTTTTCAATTGCTATACTAGCATTGTTCTTCATTTCCTTACTAGAAAAATTCAAAAATCTCATTCCAATTAAAACATTATCCATAACAGTTCTACCATTAAGAATTTTAAAATCTTGAAATATAGGACCAATTGATTGTCTTAGATTTCTAAGTTCTTTGTCACTAATATTTCTCATATCATTACCAAAAACTGTGAGGCTTCCTGAATTTGCCTTTTCCATACCTATTAGCAACTTTAAGAAGCTGGTTTTTCCAGAACCACTAGGGCCGGTTATATATATGATTTCACCTGTAGGAATCACTAGATTTACATCTTTTAGGCCAATGGTTCCATCAGGATAAATCAGATCTAACTTATTTGCTATTATCATCTTTTTCCTCCATTTAGAATAATATTGGGTTTATGCTCAATTGAATATTATCCTCATTTATTTTAATGGATTTAATTGTACTCTTTCCTAGAAGACTCTTAAAATTAAACTCTAAATAACCAAAGCTAAATAGTTCTTCCATAGCAGATTTTTCAAGTTTCATCCCTAGATACTTGCCTTCATTCATGTTAAATCTTAAGCTTTGTTTATTTTCCAAAATCTCCAATGTACCAGACATTTCTATATTTATATCCGGCATTAAGAGATGAATTTCATCAGAGGAAAACAAAATTTCAATTTTTGTTGGGAAGCTATGTGTAGCTAAGATTTCACCTAAACCATCCTCTTTAATAATACCTCTTATCCCACTCAGTCCATAAGTAACAACAATAGTACCTTCTGGCAAATCACCTTTTTGTATAATATCAACTAGCATGCTTATAGTTTCAGTAAATACTGGTTTGATTTCAGCCCAGGAATTTTCTAATCTTTTCAGATATGCTTCATATCTCTCTTTATCTTCATGTAGTGAAGTTAATTTATTTTCAAGTTCACCTCTTAACTCATTCTTTTTCTCTAATGCTAGTTGTTGCTGCTCTAGTCTAGTTTCAACTAATTTTAGAGTCTTATTTAGGCTTTCTTTATCCTCCAACAACATTTCTTTTGCCTTTTCTAAATCTTCAAGCAGTTCAGTTGTATTCCTTGATATATCTCGCATAAAATTCAGTCTTTTAAGCAATGTCCCTAAGCTATCAGAGCCAAGTATTAGCTCTATATATGTATTAGCTCCATTTCTTTGATATGACTTCAAAAGCACTTCCATAATAGATAAGTTTTCCACGTATTTATTTTCCTCTTCCAATATCAAAACTTCCATATTAGAAATTTCAACCTTTAAATCATCAATTTCTATAGCTGTTGCTTTTTCTATTTCCTCCATTTCCTTTATTTCTTGCAAAATAATAAAAAGCTCTTCTAGAATCCTTTTCTCTTCCTGTGTAAGTGATTCCAAGTTATCCTTAGTAGCATTGATAGAATTGCCATCAAGTTCTAGAGGACTAGAAAAGCTAAATGTAGAAGACAGTAAAATAGAAAGCACAAGGATTGATACAATAAGTCGTCTCATAAATTTACCTCCATATATTAGATATACCCTTTAAGACAAGCTCTGTCAATACAAAATCTTCACTCATAAGTCTATTGAAACATAAGATAGATTAGTCAGAAAGTTTCATAGGGAGGGATATCATGGAGAAAAAGAAGTTTGCCATATTAGGAGGAGACAATAGAAATATTGAACTAGCGTACTCACTTATTGAGGATGGTCATGAGGTTGACATATATGGATTTAATAAGCTCGATTTGTTTATTAATGAGAGAGAAAGACTTCATGAAGCAATCATTGACTCTGATGTAGTGGTGGGACCATTGCCATTTTCTGAGGATGAAAAGACCTTCAATGCTCCACATTTTACTGGCGAAATACAGATACAAGAAGTTCTTAATCTATTGAAAAAGAAGCAAATCTTCACTGCAGGGAAGGTTAGCAGTGAAGTTCAAGATAAGTTCAAACAAAATGGTTTAATCATAGTTGATTACTTTGCTAGAGAGGAGATGCAAGCATTAAATGCAATTCCAACCGCAGAAGGAGCTATTCAATTAGCAATGGAGGAATTGAAGATTACTCTTCATGGTTCAAATACTCTAGTATTAGGTTACGGTAGAATAGGCAAAGCTTTATCAAAAATGCTTTATGGAATAGGAGCAAATGTATATGTTGAGGCCAGAAATTTTGGGGATCTTGCATGGATTAAAAACAATGGCTATAATCCTATACATCTCAGCCAATTACAATACTATATAGGAAAAATGGATGTGATTTTTAATACAGTACCACAGATTATTCTAGGCGAAGCATTACAAAGCAAAATAAAAAGTGATTGCATAATATTTGAAATGGCATCAAAGCCTGGTGGTATAGATATTGAAGCAGCAAAAACTAAGGATTTTAAGCTAGTAAGTGCACAAGGTTTACCTGGAAAGGTTGCACCAATTAGTGCTGCAAGAGTAATTAAAGATACAATCTATAATATTATTGATGAAGTGGAGGAATAGAAATGTCATTTAGTGGTGTAAAGATTGGATTTGCCTTAACAGGTTCATTCTGCAACTTTAGCAAGGTCGTTCCGGAGATGGGAAATTTAGCTGTTTTAGGTGCTGACATTTACCCAATAATATCCTACAATGTGGATACATTTGATACAAGGTTTGGAACTGCCGATGAATGGAAAAAAAGAATAGAAGATATTTCAGCTAGAAAAATTATAAAAACAATAGTAGATGCGGAGCCAGTAGGACCAAAGTTAAATCTAGATATAATGATTGTTGCCCCATGTACGGGCAATACCTTAGCAAAGTTAGCCAATGCTATAACTGATACCCCTGTAACTATGGCCTGTAAAGCCCACCTAAGAAATCAAAGACCTTTGGTTATAGCTCTTGCGACAAATGATGGTTTAGGAGCAAATGCTAAGAATATTGGATTATTATTAAACATGAAAAATGTCTACTTTGTACCTTTTGGTCAAGATGATGCAATAAACAAACCAAATTCATTGATTGCTAATTTCAACCTGATAGAAAAAACTATTAGTGAAGCAATATATAAAAAGCAAACACAACCATTGTTAATATAGAAAATCCAGCTTGAATATAGCTGGATTTTTGAATGAATTCTGATTATTGGGGTAATATTACATAAGAACTATTAAGAAAAAGGAGGGATATTATGCTGGAGATTAAAGAAGGTAAATCAAAATTTTATATTGGTGAAGATGAAGATGCACCTTTAGCTGAAATAACATATGTTAATACTGGTGAGGATAAGATCATTATAGATCATACAATAGTTTCCGATTCACTACAGGGACAAGGAATCGCAAAGAAACTTTTAACTAAAGCAGTAAGCTTTGCAAGGGAAAACAATAAAAAGATAATTCCAGTATGTCCATATGTAAAAGGGCAGTTTGAGAAAAATGAAGATGAATACAAGGATGTGTGGTTTAGATAACCAACTTTAAATGATTAGTCACCCATAAAAATGCTTGTCATATTATATAGTATAGGTTCTAATTGAATCTTAACCTATAGAAACATATAAATATGAGAGGAGAAATATAATGGGTAAACTAAGAGATAATATATTTTGGATCACTGAATCTGAGGATTTTGAAAATTATATTAGCATGCAGATTCCAGATAGAGAACTAGCAAGCATGCAATGGAGACATTGCTTTAGACCTAATAGATGTCGCAATAATAATAAATGTTGTGATATTGAAATAGATATGAGTAACAAAATCATAGCTAAAGCAGAATCTAATGCAAACATCGAGGATAATAAAATTGAAGGCAGTACTGTAGGAGACATTACAGGAGGTTCTGCATCTTCTAGTATTGGCATTGATGCAACTCAAGTAAGTGTTTTAGTAATTGTTCCTATAATAGATTCCTTTGATGAGGAATGGACACCATTAAATGGCCTAGCATCCAAACCATCAAATTATAGAGTAGCTGCTGGTGGAAAAAATCTTGACATCCAAGTTAATGGTGATGGAACAGCATTTGTCAACGGTGAAAAGCTAGAGCAAAGTGAGTTAATTGATGGCACTAAAGTTTTAGTTTATAAGAATGATAAGGAAAAATATGAGGTTAATTCAGAAAATAAATAATTTTATCTATAGAAGGACTACAAAAAGTAGTCCTTTTCTTTATATTGTTTATTAAAAGAGATCTTTAACAAAGATAAAAAATCGAAAAACTATTTGATATTTATCTAATACATGATATGATAAATTGAATTTAATAAGGGGTGTAAGTCATGGAATATTTAGATAAGTTTAGGAATGAGATAGATACTATTGATAAAAACCTAGTGGAGCTATTTGAAAAAAGAATGGAGATAGTAGCTGAGCTAGCAAAGGTTAAAGAAGAGAAGAATATTCCAATACTTAATAGCCAAAGAGAAGAACAAGTATTAGAAAAAAATATAAATCATCTAAAAAATAAAGAATTAGAAAAGTACCTAAGAATTTTCCTTATTAACTTGATGGATTTAAGTAAGGATTATCAAAAAGAAATGATGGATAAGAGCAGATAAGAGAGGTATAGTGAGCAGAATGAAGAATATAGTGTTGATAGGTATGCCAGGTAGCGGTAAAACAACCATTGGAGAATTAATAAGAAATAAGGTTAATATGAATCTTTGTAATATTGACAGATATATTGAAACTAGCCAAGCTACAACAATTAGTGAAATCTTTAAAAGTGGAGAAGACCATTTTAGAGATATAGAAACAAAAGCAGTTGAGGTTATTAGTGAGAAAAAAGGTTTAATCATTGACACAGGTGGAGGAGTAATAAAAAGAAAAATAAATATTGAGTTATTAAGAAAAAATGGAATTATAATATTTATTAATAGACCACTAGATAAAATTATCTCAGATATAGATGTGAGCAATAGGCCACTATTGAAAGATGGCAAGGAAAGATTGCATAAACTTTATGAGGAAAGATTTCATATGTATAGGGAATCCTGCGACTATGAATTGTTGAATGATTCTAGTCTAGATGATATTGTTAGAAAAATTTTAAATATAATTGAGGCAGTTGCTTAATTTAAAGTATTAAGGCATATTTTTGAATGAATATTCAATTTATGCCTTTTTTTAATAAAAATCATAAAGGCAGACTACATACTTAAACTTAACCTTTAACTTAAAGGTTAAGGATCTCTATTTATAGTCATTGTAGGGTTAATGTTTAACATTAACTCATTTACATACAGGAATTAATTGACATTGATTCTAACTAATATTAGGATGTAATTAACGCTACTTGAAAAATGGTAAGGAGGTCTTACTATGTGTGGAAGGTTTATGCTTGAAGGTGATATAGAGGATTTAATAAGACAGTATAAAATAATCCGAAGTGAAGTTGAGAGTTATAATAAAGGTGATATCTATCCTTCTCAAAATGTTCCTATTGTCATGGATGATAATGGGAGGGCTATAAAATCTGCATCATGGGGATTTCCTCTTATTGAAAAAAGCAAGCTCGTAATTAATGCAAGAACTGAATCTATAGACCATAAGCCTATGTTTAAAAACTATATTAAAAATGCAAGGTGTATTATTCCTGCAAATCTATTTTATGAGTGGAAGAATGAAGGAAATAAAAATAAGGTTAAGCATGAAATACATTTAAAGGATAAAAGAGTTTTTTCCTTGGGAGGATTATTTAAGCTGGTACCTAATGATAAGGGAGAAAAGGAGTTAGCCTTTGTAATAATTACAACTGAATCCAATAAGTATATGAAAGACTTACATTCAAGAATGCCTCTGATAATAGAAGATGATGCATTGAGCTATTGGCTAGATAAAAAAACTTCCAATAATATTATTGAGGAAATATATAGATTAAATGCTGGACATGAATTATCTATAGACAGAATAAATTCTGATAAGCCTTTTGAACAGATCAAGCTATTTTGATTTACGAATGTATTTTGAATGGCTTAATAATTCAATAAATATTAAATTTTTAGGAGGATTAAAAAATGGAGTTAAAGATAATAGAACAAGATTTTTCCATATGTAAATTGGAAGATTTATCACAAGTAGATTATTCAGATGAATTTTGCTTTATAAGCAAAACGGATGAAGAGTTATCCTTGGTGTGCAGCACAAGTTTAGTACCTAAAAATACAATTGAATGTGATAATGGATGGAAAGCTTTTAGAATACAAGGAGTATTAGATTTTTCTCTTATAGGCATATTGTCAAGAATATCTAGCTTATTAGCAGAGAATCATATAGGAATATTTGCGGTATCAACCTTTAATACAGATTATATTTTAACGAAAGAGGAAAACTTTCAAAAGTCCATAAAGGTTTTAGAAAGTAATGGATATGTAATAAAACATTAGGTGAAAATTTTATACTAATTGTAAGGCAGGTGAAATGCATGAATGATGAAAATATAGATAAACGTAATCTTCTAGATCGTGAACCTTTTTCATATAAAATACTTAAAGATAATAAGGTTTTCGTTTATTGGAAAGGCAAGCAAGTAACTATATTAAAAGGAGAAGAAAGCAAAAGATTCCTCGCAAAGGTTGAAAATGCAGATTGCAAAGAAGCTCAATTAATAATGGCAAAGATTACAGGGAATTTTAAACACGGAAATGAAAAAAATAAATAGAAATTAGTGGAACTTATGATTTGATTATTAGTATAATTCAAATATAAGTGTAAGAACGTTGAGTTTATATTTTCAAAAGAAAGAAGAGGGGATAAAATGTTACAATCTATTGTTCACATCGCACTGGTTGTTAAAGATTATGATGAAGCCATTGATTTTTATACAAATAAACTTCATTTTACTTTAATTGAAGATATATATCAAAAAGAGCAAGATAAACGCTGGGTAGTTGTTTCACCACCAGGCTCGTCTGGAACTACAATATTACTTGCAAGGGCTTCAAAAGAGGAGCAAATATCATTTATAGGGAATCAAGCAGGAGGAAGAGTTTTCTTGTTTCTTGGTACAGATGACTTTTGGCGTGATTATAATGAGATGATAGTAAAAGGAATTGAATTTGTTAGAGATCCAAAGGAGCAATCATATGGTATTGTTGCAGTGTTCAAAGATTTATATGGAAACCTGTGGGATCTAGTTCAATTTAAGGAAGATCATCCAATGTTCCAACGAATTAAATAGATCAGAACTAAAATTAAAAGTTAAGGGGAATCAATATGGATAGGTGCCTGCTAATAAAACCAAATATTTCATATAAAAGTGACCTTCAAGCTTTTCGAAATGAAATGCTAGATGATAAAAGTTCTATGGATGGGACAGGACCATTTCAACGTATGGAAAATATTGAAGAGTGGCTAGAGTTTAATAAGAAATGTGAACATAAAGAAAGTGCGCCTGAAAATTGGGTTACTTGTGAACAATATATTTATGTGCGAGAACTAGATAATAAAATACTTGGAATGATTCAATTCCGTCATTATTTCAACGAATTTCTAGAAAAATATGGTGGGCATATTGGATATTCTATTCGACCTGATGAAAGGAGAAAAGGTTACGCAAAAATGATGCTTGCAGATTGTCTTAATATTTGCAGGCAATATGGTCTAGATAAGGTATTAGTAACATGTATTCAAGGTAATGAAGCTAGTAAAAGAACTATTTTAGCTAATGGTGGAATATATGAAGGTACAGTTTATTGTGAACCTGATTCTGTATACCTTGAAAGATATTGGATACATATATAGACTTTATTTTTTATTTATTCTATTGACATTGACCTTACGTAAAGGTGTATAGTATTTCTTAGGAGGTGAACTATGGAATATACAGTGCAGAAATTAGCCAAGTTAGCAGGAGTTAGTGCTAGGACTCTAAGGTATTATGATGAAATAGGAATTCTTAAGCCGGCTAGAATAAATTCATCAGGCTATAGAATATATGGTGCTAGTGAAG
>CAYZZR010000005.1:0-10779 GCA_964482775.1 uncultured Tissierella sp.
ATGACAAAGTCATCACTCAATCAGACCTAACAGTCTTATCCCTTATAACGATGGGAGTTCGGATTCGTCTACTTGAATTAACCGTTTAACGAATCAGCTAGGGAGTGAATATTACATATCATCTTAATGTTGGCTTCCACCTGTTCCAACTCTCTGTAAATAAGGGTAGATATCTTTCTCTCCGTCACAGCATTTTGTTTAATGTAAATAATCTTAACACCTTAAAACTAAAATGTCAACAACTATTTTAAAAAAATATGAATATTTCCAAAAAACTTAAATGTGAATGTTTTATATAGTATGATAGTATAGATGTTTTGTTACTATAAAAAATGAGTTTTTCATTGTATTCATATGAGATGAAATGTATAATAGTATGAAATTGAATATTTAAAGTAGATTTTTATTTCATAGGAAGATGGTGTAGGAAAGATGACTTTAGAAAGTGTAAAAAAACATATTGAAGCTGAAGGACTTAACCTAGAGGTTATTGAGTTAAAATCAAGTACTGCAACTGTAGAATTAGCTGCTGAGGCTTTGGGAGTTGAACCGGCTAGGATTGCAAAAACAATGGCTTTAAGGCTTAAAGAAAGAGATGTTTTGGTAATAGCCAAAGGAGATGTAAGATTAGATAATAAGATGTTTAAAAATTATTTTCAAGAAAAACCAAAATTTATTGTAGCTGAGGATTTAATGGATGCTACAGGGCATCCAATAGGTGGTGTTTGCCCATTTGGCTTAAATAAACCATTGGACATTTACTTAGATGAGTCATTGAAAGATTTTGATTTTGTCTACCCTGCAGCTGGTGCTTCGAATTCATGTGTAAAAGTGGATGTTGACTATTTAGCAAAGATAACCAATGGAGAATGGATAAATGTATGCAAATAATAAATAACAATGGAAATAGAGAGGAAAATATATGATAAAAAATGCACTAACAAGTTTTAACAAACCTATCTTAGAAATAATTAAATCGAGACGATCTGTAAGGAGCTATAAGGAAGATAAACTTGATTTGGGAATAAAAGATAAAATAACTACATATGCAGAAAATATTTTAGGACCATTTGAATCCAGAGTTCGTTTTAAATTCCTAGATAACTCCCTTGAATCCGATTATGGAAAGATGGGTACATATGGCATAATAAAAGGTGCTCAGGACTTTATTGCTGTTATAGTGGATGATAAGGAAAACAATCTCGAGCAAGTAGGTTATACATTAGAAAAGTTAGTATTGTACGCTACATCATTGGGCTTAGGAACCTGTTGGATGGGTGGAACCTTTAAAAGAAGTGACTTCCAAAAATTAGTAGGATTAGAAGCAAATGAAATAATGCCTATAGTGACACCTGTTGGATATCCAAGGGAACAAGGTAGCTATATTGAACATTTCATGAGATATGCAGCTAGATCCAATCAAAGAAAAGAAATGAGAGAACTTTTTTTTCAAGATGATTTTAAGACACCAATAGAAGTTGAAGAAGGAATATACTTAGATGCATTGGAAGCCGTAAGGTTGGCCCCATCAGCTTCAAATAAACAACCCTGGAGGATACTTAGAAAAAAAGATAAATATCATTTCTTTTTAAAATCAAATGTAGGTTATTCTGAAGCCCTAGGATTCGATATTCAAAGAATAGATATGGGAATTGCTATGTGTCATTTTGAAATGATGCTTAATGAAAGTGGAATTAAAGGGCACTGGGTTAAAGAAGAGTTTATTGAGCCTTCAGCAGATAATAATATGCTATATATTATAAGCTGGTTTGAAGAATAAATTGTTAAGTCCAGAAAATACTATGTAATAAGTATTTAATGTTGTTCATTTTGAAATAGGGTAAATAGATAGTGATTAGTAATATTATATGAAAGGCTAGTGGTCTTATGAGAAGAAAAGATATAGGCTTATATGTTTTAATGATAATATTGATGTTAACTGGATGTACAACAAGTAACAATGCTGATTTACAAGAAGAGCTTGAAGCTAAAAATATTATAATAGAAACCTTAGAAGAAAGAATTGTGGAGTTAGAGTCAGATGAAAATGCTTCAGAGGAAGAACCAAGCTCAAATAGCTTATTATCTACTGTAGTAGAAGTTATAAATATACTAAAAGACCAGGATATGACAAACTTATCTACTCATATTCATCCTTCAAAGGGAGTAAGATTTAGCCCCTATGGATATATAGATGTTCAAACATCTCAAGTATTTAATGTTTCTCAAGTAGCTGCTCTAACTCAGGATACTCAAAACTATATCTGGGGAAGTTATGATGGTACTGGAGATCCAATAGAATTAAGTTTTAATGATTACTATGAAAAATTTATATATGATGAAGATTTTGCAAATTCTCATATGATTGGTAACAACCATACAATAGGAACTGGAAACTCTATAAACAATATAGGAGAAATTTTTACTAATAGAGTATTTGTAGAATTTCACTTTACAGGTTTTCAACCGCAATATGAAGGCTTGGACTGGAAGAGTCTAAGACTTGTATTTGAACAGGAAAATGCAACTTGGTATTTAGTGGGTATAGTTCATGATCAGTGGACAATTTAGTAAGGTAGGGGAATCCTACCTTATTTTTTTTGCATTGTATAAAGAGTTCCATCACTTTGAATTTCAGCATAGAAAACATCTTTTACACTCTTGATTTTTTGATGTCTTAATTCATTTTCTAACCATTGTATATTTAAGCCATAGCTTTTCAAGTTTTTTTCAACTATTCTGCCATCAATAACCATCTCTGCTGGTAAATATTTAAAGTTGGAGTTTGGGATACTCATATCATTTCTTGTTACATTTATTTGCTCTTGAACCTTTAAAACACTCAATTTTCCATTGGGCTCTAAAATAGCATAATCTACTTCTGTAATTGAGAAAATTCCTTGTTCTCTAAACATCATTGATAATTCTTCAATACTTATTTTGTTTGATTTCATTTCTTTTTCTTGTAGTTCCCCTTTTTTGACAAGAAATGATGGCTGTCCATCAATGAGTATTCTAAGCTTTGATGATTTTAATGCAATAAATGCTAGTAATGCCGTTAGTGTACACCATATTACTAATCCTATAACCTCTTCTATAATAGATTCATCATTAAATGTAATAATATTGGCTGCCAAAGAACCAATAGTTATACCTGTTACATAGTTAAAGAAAGTCATTTGACTCATCTGTTTTTTACCTAAAATTCTTGCCAAAATTAATAGAAGAAGAAAAGCAATTGTAGGCTTAAGAATAATCATGTAAATCACCTCTCACATTATTATTTTTATAGACGTTACTCTATTGTAGAGGTAGAGGTAATATTAGGATAGCTTATAAGCTATCCTAATATTATTCTAGCCCTTCAATTTCTTTGTATTTCTTATAAGCTTCAGATTCCTCGTCAGCAGTAAATGGACTAACATTTGAAGCCAGCCACAAACTCGTAGGTAGATTAAGATAACTACCATTAGGAGGATAAGTGTTCATATTATCAAAGGACTCAATATTTTGTAACTGTTCAGATTCAATAATAGTACTTCGCTCTAAATCTTCTAGTTCTTCTCTGTCAAATGGTGAATCATAATTTTTGGGTTTAACCATAAAAACACCTCCATTGCTAGTTTAACCATTTTGCAATTCAAAATTCACAATAAAAAAATAGAGACCCATTGGATCTCCATTTTAAAAAATTAATAGTAGTTTCTAGAATGCTGGAACTACTCCACCATTGTAATTTTCTTCTATATAAGTTTTTATTTCATCAGATTGTAAAGCTTTAATAAGTTTTTGGAATTTTTCTTCGTTTTCTTCTCCTGCTCTTACTACTACGATGTTTGCATATGGCGAATCCTTGCCTTCTACAACAACGCCATCTTCAACTGGGTTTAATCCAGCTTCTAATGCATAGTTACCATTGATTACTGCTCCATCAAGTTCACCCAAAACTCTTGGAAGTGCAGCAGCTTCTACAGCAGTAAATTTTATTTTCTTTGGATTCTCTGCAATATCATTTTCTGTAGCTTCTAATCCAGCACCTTCTTTAAGCTTGATTAAACCATTTGCTTCTAGCAATAGAAGAGCTCTACCACCGTTTACTGTGTCATTTGGGATAGCTATTTCTGCTCCTTCAGGTAGTTCTTCAATAGATGGTACTTGATTTGTATATAATGCCATTGGTTCAACGTGTACATTTCCTATAGTAACTAAATCTAAACCTTCCTTTGCTGCAAAGTCATCTAAATATGGTTTATGTTGAAAGAAGTTAGCGTCCAGTTCGCCGTCTGCTAAAGCAAGATTTGGTTTTACATAATCAGTAAATTCTATTACTTTTACTTTAACACCTTGAGCTTCAAGATCATCAGTAACTAATTCTACAAATTTGCTATGTGGTTCTGGTGATACACCAATTATAATCTCTTCTGGCTCAACTGGAGTTACAACAGGGGTTTCAACAGGTGTTTCTGGTGCTGGAGCTGGTTCTTTACCACATCCAGCAAGAAGTGTAAGTGATAATACTGCAACTAACAATAATACTAATATTTTTTTCATTTTAATTCCTCCAATTATTTTTTGTTTAGTTTTGCTGCTAAGGTGTTTCCAATAAATTGAACTGATTGAACAAGAATAACTATAATTATTACAGCAACAATCATGATATCGGTTTGAAATCTATATAAACCAAAGCGAATAGCTAAATCTCCTAAGCCTCCACCACCAATGGAACCTGCCATTGCTGAATACCCAATTAAGTTAATTACAGTAAGGGTAACTCCCATGATAATAGATGGAAGTGCTTCTGGCAATAATACCTTTGTAATGATTTGTGGAGTTGTTGCACCCATGGAAAGGCTAAGTTCAATCACACCTTTATCAACTTCCTTTAAGCTACTCTCCATAACTCTAGCTACAAAAGGAGCTGCTGCTATTGAAAGTGGGACTATGGTTGCTGTAGTTCCTATTGTTCTACCAATTATTAACTTTGATAATGGAAACAATAAAATCATCAAAATTAAAAATGGAAAGGATCTTAAAAGATTTATTACGCTATTTAATACATTGTTTAGCAGTGGTTTTTCCCAAATACTGCCTTTTTCAGTTATTACTAAAAGTATTCCTAAGGGGAATCCTAACAATATGGAAATTATAGTTGAGAAAAATACCATGTATAGTGTTTGTAATAGGGAAGGTATAACTAATTCAGCCATTATATCACCTCCACATGAACATTTTCATTCTCTAAAAATGAAAGTGCTCTTTGAATTTCTAAATCATCACCTATTAACTCTAATATCAAATGTCCAACATTGCTTTCTTGCAGTTTATTGATATTACCTGATATTATATTTACATCTATATTAAAGCTTCTAATAACCTTAGAAACAATAGGTTTATTTGCACTATCACCTAAAAAACTAAGTCTTATAATAGTTCCAGCGAAATCATTTGGATTTATGATTTCATCTTCATCAATATTTTGCAGAGAATTTATAAAGCTATTTGCAGTTTTAGTTTTAGGCTCCTTAAATATGTTTTCAACTGTGTTAGTTTCAACAACCCTACCATTTTCCATAATTGCAACCCTGTCACAAATTTCTTTTACTACTTCCATTTGGTGAGTTATCATCACTATAGTAATTCCAAATTCATTTCTGATTTTATTTAACAAAGCAAGTATTGATTTGGTTGTCTTTGGATCAAGAGCAGAAGTACCCTCATCACTTAGTAGAATCTTGGGGTTGTTTGCAATAGCTCTAGCAATGGCAACACGTTGTTTTTGGCCTCCACTAAGTTGGCTAGGATAAGCATATTTTTTGTCAGTAAGTTCCACATATTCAAGCAATTCATTGACTCTTTTATCAATTTGTGTTTTGCTTTGACCTTCTAACAGTAATGGGAAGGCTATATTATCATAAACATTTTTTTGCAAAAGCAAATTAAAGTGTTGGAATATCATTCCAATTTCTTTTCTTTGCAATCTAAGGGACTCTTTGTCCATTCTTGTGATATCTAGATTTTCAATAAATATATTACCACTAGTAGGCTCCTCTAACCTGTTTATACATCTAATAAGGGTGGATTTACCTGCACCACTAAGACCAATGATCCCAAATATTTCTCCTTTGTTTATTTGAAGATTTACATTTTCTACAGCTCTTAATTTGTCTTTACCACTAATAAAATCTTTAGAAAGTTTTTGGATATTAATCATTAAAGCACCTCAATTCAAATTTGAATATAAAAAAAACCTCTAGATAAAAGAGGCGGCCGTCCTCTCTTATCTTGTGGCAAAGCCACTGGATTTAGCACCTTGTTTAAATACAGGTTGCCGGGTTTCATAGGGCCAATTCCCTCCACCTCTCTTGATAAGAGTTTTTATTAATTTAAAATTAATCTTATAACTTTTATCTATTATTGTCAACTGTTTTTTTAATTATATTTTATTTAGAATAATTTTAGTATTATTTGAGACAATAAAATTGAAGTAAATAAGAAGGAGGTAATGTCTTTGGCTTTAAAGAATACAATTAATTTAAACAATGTGACTCAACAAGAACTAAATACTGTTAAAGAAATTGCAGGGGAACATTTTACTATGAGCAGTAAATTCCAAATGTATGCGCAACAAGTACAAGATCCTCAATTAAAGCAAATGTTGACACAATCAAGCACAGATGCTAAAACCACAGCTACTAATCTAATAAATTCACTATAGGAGGAAAAAATATGCAAGATAGAGATATAGTAAATGACCTGCTTGGTGGAACAAAAGCAAGCATAAATTGTTATACTACAGGAATAGTTGAGTGTTCCAATCAACAATTAAGAAATACATTTAAAACATTGAGAGATGAAGCAGAACAAATGCAATATCAATTGTATCAAATGGCTGAACAAAAAGGCTATTATATGCCTGCACCACCAGCAGCTCCAAATGATATACAAAAGATAAAAAGTAGTTTTTCAGCAGCTATGACTAACACCAATACAAATGCTAATTCTACAAATACTAATATATATAGTGGGGCAGGTGTAAGTAATTCAAGTCTTAATCAACAACAACCTAGCATGGTAAGCTCAAATAATCAGAAAATGACAAACACAGTAAACCACAATATGACGAATTCAACAAATCAAAGTATGACTAATTCAATAAACAAAAAAAACACTACAAGTAGACATTAAATAAGGTAAATTTGTATAGGGACTCTAAGTCCCTATTTTTATGAGATAAAATATTGGAAAAGTTTGTAATACTTGATTTACTAATAGAAAACATATATATTAATCTATGATAGGCAAGCAAGTATTAGGGGGATTAAGAGTGAATGTTGGAATTGATATTGTAAAAAATAATAGAATAAAGAATATCCTTGATAGGGATAGGGATAGCTTTTATAGAAGGATATTTTCTGATGGTGAGATTGAATATATTTCAATGAAAAATCACGACTATAGATCAGTCGCTGGATTATTTGCTGCTAAGGAAGCCATTAGTAAGTTATTGGGAACCGGTATTGGACAAATTGGCTGGAAGGATATTGAAATTTCACATGATCATAGAAACAAACCATATCTTTTGATAAATAAGAAGATGAGTTCAAAGCTATATGATTTAAACATTGATTCAATAGAATTGTCAATATCCCACGAGGAAGAATTTTCTATTGCTTTTGCTTTAGGTTATAAACATGGTAGAGTTGAAAATACTATTCCTGAGGATATAAGAAGTATATTACCAAAAAGAGAATTAAATTCACATAAAGGTACATTTGGCAAAGTAGGTATAATAGCAGGCAGCAAGGGGATGACGGGTGCCCCATATCTATCGTCAATGGCTGCTCTAAGGAGTGGTTCAGGCATAGTCTATTCAATAGTCCCTGAGGAAATTGCAGATCTTATGTCTATGAAATCCGTTGAACTTATCATTAAAGGCTATAATCATATACTAGAACTAAAGGAGTTTATTTCTAAGTTGGATGGCTTAGTAGTAGGACCTGGCTTAGATCAAAATGATGATGTAAGAAAGCTAGTAAGAACTATACTAAAATTCTATGATGGACCAATAGTGTTAGATGCAGATGGAATAAATTCAATTGATGACTGCGATATTTTAAATGATAGAGAGGGAGTTACTATAATAACACCTCATCCTGGAGAATTAGCTCGATTATTATCTAAGGAGACAAAAGAAATACAGGATAAGAGAATTTGCTATTCTAAATATTCAAGCGAAAAATATAATGTAATAACGGTTCTAAAAGGATATGAAACCTTGGTCACTGAAAATGGCAAATTATATAAGAATATGACTGGAAATCCAGGAATGGCCACAGCAGGCAGTGGAGATCTTTTAGCGGGTATGATAATCAGCTTTATTTGTCAAGGGGTTAAACCATTTGAAGCCTGTATGCTAGCAACATATGCACATGGCTTAGCAGGAGATTTAGCAAAGATAGAAAAAGGAGAATATGGATTAATTGCAACTGATATTTTGAATCTTATCCCTGAAGCGTTAAAAAGAATTCGGTATTAAGAGGTGGTATTAGTGAAGCGTCTTTTATTACTCATTATAGTTATTTCATTTCTTTTATTATCATGCAATTTTGACAGTGAAGGAAGAATAATCGATAAACTAGAAAAACATTTAGATAAATATACTGGCTATAAAACGCAACTTGAGATGAAAATAACAATGAATGATAAAGATAGCATTTATAAGATGAGTGAAAGATATACCTTAGGGAATAAATATAAATTAGAAATATTAGAACCATCAGAATCTAAAGGCATGACAATTGAGTATGATGGTGATAAGATATTCATACAGCATGCTTCTATTAAACAGTCCATATCAATTGGGTCTGTGAAGAATTTTGATCAGGGAATTTTAATTGGAAAGTTCTTTAGAGATCCATACAATATACAATCTATAGATGAAGAAGAAATTGATGGAGAAAAGTACTTTGTTTTTCATAACAAAGTAGAGGATAAAAATAAGTATAACAATAGGCAAATTATTTGGTTAAAAAAGAAGGATTTTAAACCTTATATGTTGAATATCCTTGATGAAGATAACAATTCAAGGGTAACAATAAGGTACGAAGATTTTGAGTTTATCAAAAACTAAGGAGGAATTTTATAATGCTAGCCATGGATGAAATTAGACCAGTATGGCTTGAAGTTAATTTGAATAATCTTGAAAGTAATTTCAATAATATTAAAGAAATCGTACCAGATGGAACTAATATTATGGTAGTTCTAAAAGCTAACGCATATGGCCATGGGGCGATTGAGTTAGCCAAAATGTATAAGAATCTTGGTGCTGATAGAATAGCAGTGTCTATTTTATTTGAAGCACTAGAAATGAGAAGAGCTGGAATTACTGGAGATATACTCTTATTAAATTATTCACCAAAGAGCCAACTGTCTCAAATAGTTGAGAATGACATTACACAGGCAATATATAGTTTTGACGATGCAGAGGCACTATCCAAGGTTGCATTAGCTAAAGATAAAATAGCAAAAATACATTTAAAGATAGATACTGGAATGGGTAGGATAGGGTTCTTACCAAATCATGAGTCTATAAAGGAGATTGTTAGAATTAACAAGCTTCCGAACTTAGAAATAGAAGGGATATTTTCACATTTTGCTAAGGCAGATGAAAAGGATAAGGAATATACAAAAACTCAGTACGAAAAATTCAAATGGTTTGTTAGTAAACTGGAAGAAAGTGGTATATATATATCTATTAAACATATTAGTAATTCAGCTTCTATTATAGATTTTCCAGAATATAATCTTGATATGGTAAGACCAGGTATTATTTTATATGGTTACTATCCTTCTGGAGATGTTCATAAGAGTGAAATTGACTTAAAACCAGCTTTAACTCTAAAAGGGAAAATATCTCATATTAAAACTGTAGCTAAGGATACTGGCATAGGGTATGGACATATCTACTCCACATCGAGAGAATCAACAATTGCAACAATACCTATTGGATATGCAGACGGTTATTCTAGGATGCTTTCTGGCAAAGGTTTTGTTTATATTAAAAATAAAAGGGTACCTATAGTAGGTAGGATCTGTATGGATCAGCTGATGATTGACGTTACAGATGTTGAAAATGTAAAAATTGGAGATGAAGTGGTATTTTTCGGAACAGGGAATGAATACTATCCAAGTGTAGAGGAGATTGCATCGCTATTAGGAACAGTTAATTATGAGTTGATTTGTATGATAAGCAGAAGAATCCCTAGAGTATATTTTAAGGATAATAAAATATCTTCAATCAAGGACTATCTTATAGACTGAATGTTGTATTTGGTTGACACAAATATTCATATCAAGATATAATTATGTAAGAGGTTTTACAAAACTCTTACATAATTGAAGTATTATGATGAAACTGCAGTGGCATGAATAAAACATCAATTTTTCTCTAAATAAATACTGGGGGTGGTAATTAATGTCGGAAGTAGATAAAATGCTTCCAATGATAATTAACAATAAAATTGATCTTGAAATTGAGACTTTATTACTCTATTTAAGAGAGAAGTGGAATCGCGATATTTACGAAAGATTAAGGTTAGGGTATTGCGAGATGAGTCAAATAAATGTAACCCTTGCAGAAATGGGATTAGCAGAAGATATGTTGGATTTAGAAATGTATGAAGCAAGATTAGGGTGTGAGATATCGTGATAGTTAAAAGAGGAGATATATTTTACGCTGATTTGAGTCCAGTAATAGGTTCAGAACAGGGGGGAGTAAGA
>CAYZZR010000005.1:10789-26835 GCA_964482775.1 uncultured Tissierella sp.
TAAGACCAGTTTTAGTTGTACAAAATGATGTTGGGAACAAATATAGCCCTACTATAATAATTGCTGCCATAACTTCGCAAATTAACAAAGCTAGACTTCCAACACATATTGAAATAATTGCACCTGATTTTGGGTTGCCAAAGGATTCTGTAGTACTCTTAGAGCAAGTGAGAACAATTGACAAAAAACGACTTAGAGAAAAAATTGGTAGGTTTAATGAGGATATGATGAGATCAGTTGATGAAGCACTAAAGATAAGTTTAGGCCTTATAGTTCAATAGGGAAAATCCTCAATACATATTAAAAAAAGCATTTATTGATAAATGCTTTTTTTTTGTCGTTTTTATAGTATAATGATAAACAGGTAATAATTAAAAACACAGGAAAGTCTTGATAACAAGGAGGCAAAAATGAAAATTAAAAAATCGCTTGTAGCACTAGGTGCAGTTACAGTATTACTTGGATCATCTATTGTATTTTCCGAGCCGGGCACTGAATCAGACCCTTTGGTAACTCTTAGCTATGTAAATAGAAGTATAGAACAAATAAAGACATATATTGACGAAAAAATAGGTACAGGTGGAGGCTCTTATGAACTAACTATTGTAGATGTACCAAAAGGACAGTTTTTAATAGCTAAAGCAGGTACAGAGATTATTCTTAGAGCTGGAACAGCAACAGCTGTAGTTAGTGAATTAGGTGGTTTGACAGATATTACTGCAGGAGTAGATTTAGGTAAGGACGCATTAATTCCCCTTAATCATTTTTTGATAATACCAAGAGATGATGGTAGAGGAGTATATTGTACAACTGATGCAGTATTTATGGTGCGCGGAGATTATGAAGTAAGATAAGATATATTCAAAACTGGAGGAAGAAAAATGAAACAAAAGATTACAATTATTGGTTTAGGTTATATAGGTTTGCCTACAGCGGCTATATTCGCTAAATCAGGTATGGAAGTAGTAGGATATGATCTAAATAAAAATGTAATAGAGGCACTAAATAAAGGTAAGATCATTATCGAGGAGCCAGGACTTGAAGAATTGGTAAAGGAAGTAGTCGACAATGGTAGTCTTAGAGGTGTAAGTGCCTTAGAAGAATCTGATGTATTTATTATTGCAGTACCAACACCTATAAATGAGGATAAAACAGCCAATATGGCCTATGTAATAAGTGCTACTGAGGCTGTTCTTGAAAAGGTTAAATCAGGAGATATAGTAGTGCTAGAATCCACATCACCACCAGGAGCAACCGAAACTATAGTAGCTTCAATTCTAGCAAAATCAGGTTTAAAAATTGGTGAAGAAATATTTGTAGCCCATTCACCTGAAAGAGTCTTACCTGGTAGAATTATAAAAGAACTAATTGAAAATGATAGAATTATAGGTGGAATCAATGAAAAATCAGCAAATCTAGTAAAGCATGTTTATAGCTCCTTTGTTAAAGGAAATATATATATTACAGATTCAAAAACAGCTGAAATGTGTAAATTAATGGAAAATACTTTTAGGGATGTAAACATTGCTTTAGCCAATGAATTAGCAATTTTATCAGAAAACATGGGCATAAACGCTTGGGAAGTTATAGAATTAGCTAACAAACATCCTAGGGTAAACTTACATCAACCAGGTCCAGGAGTAGGAGGTCATTGTATTGCTGTTGATCCATGGTTTGTTATTGAAAATCATCCAGAAGGTAAACTTATAAGACAATCAAGAAACATCAACGATGGTATGCCAAGACATGTATTAGATAAGATTGATCAACTTGTAGTTAATGAAAATGCAAAGATTGCTTTGTTGGGTCTTACATATAAGCCAAATGTTGATGATACTAGGGAAAGCCCTATAGTTAAATTAATTGAATTATTAAAGGAAGAGACAAGTTATGAATTAGCATTACATGATCCGCATGTGAATAAAGATATATTCAATTATAGTGACCTTATGACTGATTCAGTATATGATGCAGTAGAAGGAGCTGAGCTACTTATATTAGCAGTAAATCATCAGATATATAGTGATTTAGATTTTGAAAAAATTGGTAAGTTAATGAAAAATAAATCTATTTATGATACTAGAAACTTCTTAAATATTGAAGAACTAAATAAGTCAGGCTTTGAAGTAACAGTATTAGGTAGGAGTTAATAATGAAAAAGGTATTGATAATAGCTAATGAGTTTCCGCCTATGGGAGGGGCAGGTGTTCAACGTACTACTAAATTTGTTAAGTACTTGCCAAGCTTTGGACTTGAACCAATAGTAGTTACAAAGGAGCATGTTGGAAACCTAACGGATAATTCTTTATTAGAAGATCTCCCAAATAATTTAAAGATATATAGTTTAAAACCCTATGATACAGTAAATAAGAAGGGCTTATTAAAGTTACCCTATAAATTTCTTGGCACTAGAATATTATCTCCTGATGCTGAGTTTTTTTGGTACTATTTCAATAGGGAAAATGTCTTGGATGTTATAAAAAAAGAAAAAATTGATTGCATATATAGCACATCTTTTCCCTATAGTGCTCACTTATTAGGTTTATATATAAAAAGAGAATTTCCTGATTTGCCTTGGGTTGTAGATTTTAGGGATGAATGGACAAACAACCCCTATAACCTAGATTCTATATATAAGAAAGTTAAGCTTAAGGCTGAACGAAGGAAGGAATATGAAGTAACATCAGAATGTGACTATTTTATTACAAATAGTCCTTTTATGTTAGAAAATTTTATTGCTGACAACAAGACTTTAAGTGGAAGATCCACATTTATACCAAATGGTTATGATGATGACGATTTTCAAGGCTTAATTAATAAGAGAGATGGGGGAGACAAGTTTGTAATTACCTATTCAGGGTCCTTATATGGTCGTAGAAACTTAGATGAGTTTCTAGATGGGCTAAAGATACTTATTGACAATAATAAAATTGACAAGAATAAGCTTGAAATAAGAATAGTGGGCAATATTTATGAGACTATTCTAACTTCCTATGCTCAAAAGTATGGCTTAGAAGGAGTGATAAAATCCTATGGATATTTACCACATAAAGATAGTATACAGATGCTTTACAATTCCGATATAATTTTACTGGTTATCGGTAAAGGAAAAGGATCGAAAAACTTTTATACAGGCAAAATTTTCGAATATATCCGTGTAGATAGACCGATTTTAGCAATAGTTCCTGAAGATGGAGCTGCAGCTCAAGTTATTGATTCTACTAATACTGGAAAAGTTGTTGATCCTGAAGATATTGTAGGTGTAAGCGAGGCTTTAGAGTATTATTATTTAAATTGGCTTAATAATGTTGAAATACACAAACCAAATTGGGAAGCTATAAAGACTTTTAGCAGAAAATCCCAAACAGAAAAATTAGCAAATATATTATTATCTCAATTTAAAGATCAGAGGTAAGATTAAGAGAGGAGAATAGCATGAAAAGAAAGTGGAATTGGATAGACACTACTATTATTATCCTAGTGCTTTTAGCAGTAGTAGTTTTTCTAAATAGAGATAAATTTAAAGAAGGCAACTTAGGCGCAAGTTCCAATAAAAAGAACATTAAAATTACTCTTGAAGGCAGTGAAATAACTGCAGACATGGTAACTGAACTAAAGATAGGAGATAAGATTTTCTCTCAAAACAGTATACAGAATGCTGCAATAGAGGACATACAAATAAGACCTAAAGAAAATACAAAGGTAGGAAAAGATGGCAAGATAATTACCTATGAGGATGCCCAAGAAGTAACTGTTACTGTTACAATAAATGCAGAGGTGGTAACAAGTGGACCATATATGGATTTAGGTGGACAAGAAATTAAAGTAGGAGTACCCTTCATAATGAAAACAACTGAAGTGGAATTTCCTGCGAATATTAAACATATTGAGGTGAATTAATTGAAGTTAATGAATAAAGAAGGTAAGGTTTTTAATAAGATAAATATTTTAGATTTGATATTTATTGTTTTTGTATTATTTCTTGTTTTTTTGTCAACCTTTAAGCTGATTGGCAAGGATCTAGAGGATTTGACTGTATCTTCGGACATAGTTAATATTGAAGTAAGAGCAACTATTGAAATGGATAAGGGATATCTTGACGTTATTAAAGTAGGGGATCGCCTAGGAGAGCTAAAGCAATATATAGATGCATATATTGAAGAGGTTGAAATCTCACCGGTTAAATCAACCAATTTAGATGAAAACGGAAATGTAGTTGTTTCTGATGATCCTACTAAGGAAAGAGCTGATATAGTATTGACTGCAAAGACTCAATATGGAAATAATATTTATAAATTTGGCAAACAAGAACTGAGACAAGGAAAAATAGTTTTTATTGAATCGGATTTTTATAAGTACAAGGCGCAAATTGAAAGTGTGAAGGTTGTGGATTAATATGAGCATTCTTAATTCGTTGAAGCAAAGTATAATTGTTGGATTTTTCTTAAAGCTAAAAATGTATGCTGATAATAGCTTCTTATTTAATATAAGCTTAAAAAATGATATAGCTCCAAAAGCGGGTCCATATAAAACATGGATGGAAAGCTCTTTCTTCTATTCAATGTGCAAGAGAATCAATGAATATTTAATGAAAGTTGAAGGGAGAATTCTACATTCCTTACAGACTAGTATATTACTTGCTTCAATTTTTAAATATCTTGATAAATTAGACAATAAAGATAAAGCTAGCAATCCAATATCAAGTGATAGCTTTATCTATAAGGTTTTTATACATTTGAAAAATAAGTATTCCATTTCTATTTTATTAATATTTATTCCAACGGCTTATGTGGTAGTAGATTATATAATAAGAAAAATAGGATTTTTGGCGCCTATTGCATCAGTATGGGATGAACTTACCTTGGTACTTATAGTAGGCTATATTATTTTGAGAGGAATATTTAGTGGAGGAAGTATTGGTTACAAGTTTACTCCAATGGATTTACCAATTGTTATCTATTTTATTATTGGTTTATGTCATGTGTTGATTAAGTCTCCTAATATGGGTATAGCCATAGAAGGATTTAGATCAGTTTTTCAACATATTCTATGGTATTTTATAGCTACGCAATTGGTAAAAACCCTTGATGACTCAGAAAAAGTAGTTAATTTGATAGCTGCTATTGGCTTGTTCTTAGGTATACACGCAGTCTACCAATATATAGCAAAGGTACCAATGCCAGGAAACTGGGTAGATACAGCTGAAAATATTACTACAAGAGCTTTTTCTATTATAGGTAGCCCGAATATTTTAGGTGCAATTTTTGTATTATTTATTCCTATTGTATTTTCTTTTGCGTTGGTTAAGAAGGATAACATTAGAATGAGATTATATTATCTAACCTCCGCAATTTTTATGTTGGCAGGGTTGTTATTAACAATGTCAAGAGGTGCTTGGTTGGCATTTGCCTTTGCAGCTTTTATATTTATAATTGCGTTAAAACCAAGACTTATTATACTGTTTTCAGGTTTAGTAGCCGTCTTTATACTCTATGGTGGAGCTCTAAGTGAAAGACTATTATATATGCTATCACCAGTCTATTTGATGAAATCAGCAGCAGGGGGAAGATTATATAGATGGGAAATAGGTCTTGAATATTGGAGCAGGAGTAAATTGTTTGGTCTAGGTCTTGGTAGGTTTGGTGGAGCTGTAGCTATGAACAACCAGTTAGCTCCATTTTATCTAGACAACTATTATCTTAAGACCTTAACTGAAATGGGGATTTTTGGTGTAGCAGCTTTGGCATTTGTGATAATTTGTTTTATTATATTTTCTGTTAGAATTATTAGAAGTCAAAAACAAATTGAGGCAAGAGTAGTAACTATAGGATTGTTCTCTGGCTGTTTAGGTGTATTAGCACACAACTTTGTAGAGAATATCTTTGAAGTTCCTGCAATGGTAACATACTTTTGGATTGGAGTAGCTTTGATTAATACATTTGCTCCAAAAGTTGATTCTCATAAATTATAGAAAGGAGATAGACTAGTGAAAGTACTCCATTTAATTAGCGGGGGAGATACAGGTGGTGCTAAAAGCCATATTGTTTCTCTTTTAAAAGGATTAAATAAATCAATTGATGCTAAAGTAATTTGTTTTATAGAAGGACCCTTCTATGATGATGCTAAAAATGCAGGTATAGATATTGAAGTGTTCAATCAAAAAAATAGATTTGATCTTAGTGTTATCAACAGATTGGTAGATGAAATAAAGAAGGGACAATACGAAATAATCCATTGTCATGGTGCAAGGGCAAATTTTATTGGTGTATTTTTGAAAAACAAGGTAAAATTACCTTTGATAACAACTATGCATAGTGATTATAGGTTGGATTTCAAAGACAATATCTATAAGAGAATTGTGTTTACAACTTTAAACTCTATGGCTTTAAAGAAATTTGATTACTATATAGTTGTATCTGATACTTATGTAGATATGTTGGTAGATAGAGGATTTGATAGAGAAAAGATTTTTGTTTCACATAATGGAATAGATTTTGAAGGACACTTGGATTATCTTCCTAAAGATGACTTTCTCAGAAGGTATAAAATAGATGATACAAATAAGCAGGTAGTAGGTATATTGGCTAGACTTGAATTAGTAAAAGATCACGAAACCTTTATTAAAGCTGCTAATATTGTTTTGAAAGAAAGAGATGACATTTTATTTTTAATAGCTGGAGATGGTAATAGTGAGGAAAAATTAAAAAGGTTAGTAGAGGAATTAGGAATTCAAGATGGGGTTCGCTTTTTAGGCTTCATTAAAGACTCTTATTCATTCATCAATGCACTTGATATAAATGTATTAACTTCACTTAGTGAAGGTTTTCCATATGTTATATTAGAAGGAGCTAGGATGAAAAAGACAATTATATCCACTGATGTTGGTGGTATTAGTAAACTAATAAATAATGAGCACAATGGATATTTAATTGAAGTTGGAGACTACGAAGCTCTTTCTGATAGGATTTTGAAGTTAATTGACAATGAGGATATGTTGACTAAAATGGGGCAGCAGCTGTATATAGATGCAAAAGAAAACTTCTCATTTTATTCAATGGCAAGGACTCATGTAGAAATTTATAATAATGTACTTAAGAGATAGGGTGAAATGATGGGAAATATAAAATCAATACTTATGTCTGGGTATTATGGATTTGATAACAGTGGTGATGATGCCATATTAAAAGCCATAGTAAAAGATTTCAAAGAATTAAATAAGGATATAGATATTACAATCCTATCTAATAATCCTTCAAAAACTGAATCTATGTATCCGGTAAAGGCAGTTAATAGGTTTAGTATTAGGCAAGTTATAAAAGTCATAAAATCAACTTCACTATTTATAAGTGGTGGTGGAAGTCTCTTACAGGACGTTACTAGTACTAGATCTTTGCTATACTATCTAGCAGTTATGACTCTTGCAAAGTTCTTCAATAAACCTGTTATGATTTATGCAAATGGAATTGGCCCTATTAATAGAAGAACAAATCGACTAATGGCTAAATGGGTTTTAAATAGGGTTGACTTGATTACCTTAAGGGACGAGGATTCTAAAAGTTATTTAAAAGGGCTAGATGTGAAGAATGAAAGGGTTTATGTAACGGCAGATCCAGTGTTTACATTGAGTCCTTTATCAGATGATAAAATCATAGAAATCCTGGAGAAAGAAGGCATTCCAAGAGATAATAAGCTCATTGGAATATCTGTACGAAGTTGGAAAAGTGCAGAAAATTTAGAAGAAGTAATGGCTAAGGCCATAGATTATATCATAAGCACATATGATGCGAAAGTAGTCTTAATTCCTATGCATTATCCAGAAGATCTAGGGGTTAGTAGATCTATTATGAAAAATGTTAAACTAGAAGGTTGTTTTACTTTAGAAAACAAGTATTCAGTTGAGGAAATAATGGGAATAATCAAGGAACTAGACCTCATTGTAGCTATGAGATTACATTCCTTAATTTATGCAGCTACTCAAGCAATACCAATGGTTGGATTGGTATATGATCCGAAAATAGAAGGAATATTAAAGGATATAGGAATGGAATATATGTGTAATGTTGAAAGCCTAAATTATGAAGAACTAGTTTCTAAAATAGATTATGTATGGGAAAACAAAGATAAAATAAAATCTGAGCTAGTAGAACAAAGTGAAAAGCTCAAGGATATGGCTCTGCAAAATATTAGCTATGCTTATGAGCTACTTGGTAGGTGAAAATATGGATAAGGTTAAGATATTTGGAGTTAATATATATAATGTAACTTTAGATGAAACTAGCAGTCTCTTGGAGGAGTATTTGAAGGGCGATTCCATAAAAGCAATATATACCCCCAATACTGAAATAGTTATGGCAGCAAAAAAAGATCATAAACTAAAAGACCTGATAAATAAAGGGGATTTAGTTATTCCTGATGGGATAGGGCTTATATATGGTTCTAGAATAAAGAAAAAACCCCTAAAGGAAAGAGTAACAGGTTTTGATACATCTATGAAGCTCTTAGAGATAGCCAATGCCAACTCATATAGTTTATACCTATTAGGTGGAAAAGATGGAGTAGCAAGAGATGCTGCTGAAAACATATCTTTAAAATATCCCAATATCAAAGTAGTTGGATATCATCACGGTTATTTTAAAGGTAGCCATTTAGGTTTAAAGGGTCAAGCTGATGAGGAAAGAATATTGAAAGAGATAAACCAAAAGTCTCCGGATATAATATTTGTAGGTTTTGGTTTTCCAAAGCAAGAAATGTGGATTGATGCAAACAGATTCCAGCTTAAAAGCAAAATAATTATTGGTAATGGTGGAGTTATGGATATACTTTCTGGTAATTCTAGTAGAGCCCCAGAAATATTTATTAAGCTTGGCTTAGAATGGTTTTACAGGCTTTTACAAGACCCGTCACGTATCAAGAGACAAATTGTATTACCAAAGTTCATACTACAAGTAATCTTTGATAAATATTCCATAGAATAAGTTGAAAAAATTATGGGTGGATAGTAAAATAAGATGGGAAAATAAAAGGAGGAATATTATTAATGAATATTGATCAATTAAGTATTAATACTATAAGGATGCTATCAGCAGAAGCTGTTGAAGGCGCAAATTCAGGACATCCAGGATTGCCTTTAGGAGCAGCACCAATGGCTTATACGCTTTGGTCCAAGGTGATGATGCATAATCCTAGAAATCCTAAGTGGATAAATAGAGATAGATTTATCTTGTCTGCTGGACATGGTTCTGCATTGTTGTACTCATTGCTTCATATATTTGAATACGGACTTGACATAGATGAACTTAAAAATTTCAGACAGTTAGATAGCAAGACACCAGGTCATCCTGAGTTTGGTCATACAATTGGAGTAGAAGCCACAACTGGGCCTCTAGGACAAGGTATTGCTATGGGTGTTGGTATGGCTATGACAGAAGCTCATTTAGCAAGTAAATTCAATAAAGATCATTTCAATATAGTTGATCACTATACCTATGTATTATCAGGGGATGGCTGCATGATGGAAGGTATAAGCAATGAAGCTATTTCTTTGGCAGGTTCCTTGAAGTTAGGAAAATTAATAGTACTCTACGATTCTAATTCAATCACTATCGAAGGTAGTACTGAACTAGCCTTTACTGAAAATGTTAGAGGAAGATTTGAAGCATTAGGTTGGGAAACCTTATATGTTGAAGATGGAAATGATATTGGAAAGATTGAAGAAGCTATAAAAAGAGCAAAAAAGGACACAAGTAAACCTACTTTAATAGAAATTAGAACAGAAATAGGATATGGAACATCAAAACAAGGTAAGGCTTCTGCACACGGAGAACCACTGGGAGCAGAGAATATAAATGGTTTAAAGAGCTTCTTAGAATGGAATTCTGATGAAGATTTTCATGTTTCTAATGAAGTAAGAGATCATATGAAATCTATTGTAGAAACTGGGAATGAACAAGAAGAAGCATGGAATATTAAATACAGTGAATACAGATCAAAATACCCAGAATTAGCATCAGAATTTGAAGCTTGGATTCATGGCCAACTACCTATGGATTACTTGAACTCAGAGGAATTTTGGTCCTTTGAAAAGTCAATGTCCACTAGAGAAGCATCTGGACTTCTTATAAATAGAATTGCTGAAAAGCTTCCTAATTTATTTGGCGGTTCCGCTGACTTGGCACCATCAAACAAGACAGTAATGAAGGAAAGAGATACTTTCTCCGCTGACAACTATTCTGGTTCGAATATTCATTTTGGTGTTAGAGAGCATGGTATGGCTGCAGCCTTAAATGGTATGGCTCTTCATGGAGGAGTTAGACCTTATGGAGGAACTTTCTTCATTTTTACTGATTATATGAAACCATCTATGAGACTTTCATCCTTAATGAATTTACCAGTAACATATGTATTGACACACGATAGTATAGGCGTAGGTGAAGATGGTCCTACTCATCAACCTATTGAACAATTAGCTGTATTTAGAGCACAACCTAATTTTATTACCTTTAGGCCTGCTGATACTACTGAAACAGCAGCTGGATGGTATACTGCCTTAACTAGAAAAAATAGTCCAGTTGGTTTAGTTTTATCTAGACAAGGATTGCCAAATCTAGAAGGTACTAGCAAAGAGGCTCTTAAGGGTGGATATATAGTTAAGAAGGAAAAAAGCGAATTAGAATTGATCCTTATAGGAACTGGTTCTGAATTACAACTTGTATATGAAGCTGCTAAGGTTCTTGAGGAGAAAAATATAGGGGTAAGAGTTGTTAGTATGCCTTCTGTAGAATTATTCGAGGAACAAGCTGAAAGCTATAAAGCTGAAGTTCTACCAAAAAATATAAGTAAGAGAATTGCAGTTGAGGCAGGAAGCTCATTTGGATGGCATAGATATGTTGGCTTAGAAGGTAAGGTTATTGCCATGGAAAGCTTTGGGGCATCTGCACCTGCAAGTGAATTATTTGAAAAGTTTAAATTTACAGTAGATAATGTAGTTGATACAGCATTAGATTTAATTAAATAATTTAATCAATAAAGCTCCCTAATTGAAGGGAGCTTTTGCATATATTCAACCTTTTAGGAATAAACATTAACTAAGATAAAAGGGGGAATATATATGAAAAAATACCTAATTTTTGGAGTTGTACTTATTGTAATCATTGGAGCCTTATTTATACCAAAAATACTAAGGAGCAAAGATGGAGAGGTTAAATTTAAGGCAATAGATAGAGCGGATTTGCCGAATGAAATATTGGAAGCCTTGCCTAAATACATTATGGATGAAAGAGCCTTAACCTGCAAATTTCAAGATGACATCTATGTTATTGTCACGAGAGGAGAAAAACAGTCTAAGGGGTATTTTGTAGACATTGATAGTATTTCTAAAGAAGAATATGGGGACAATAAATATGATCTTATAGTAAGTGCCTTATACAATGACCCAAATCCTAATGAGATAGTATCCCAGGAATATGACTATCCAATAGTAGTTGTGAAGACAAACTTGAAGGAAATGCCACAAGCAGTGCATTTAGAAGTTGAATATTTAGATTAAAAAGAAAGTCCAAGTGGACTTTCTTTTACTTTATATTTGGATAAACCTTTAGTGCCTCATTCAAAATATTCATTGCCTTAGTAAGAGAATCTATATTTAGACAATAAGATATCCTTACTTCATCTTTTCCAAGCCCTTTTGTTGCATAGAAGTTCTGTGCAGGAGTCAATAATACAGTTTCATTATTGATACTAAAGTCAGATAGTAGCCAAAGTACGAACTCTTCTGCATCCTTAACTGGAAGCTTAGCAATTACATAAAAAGCTCCTTTAGGTTTTTTGCAAATTACTCCTTCCATATTTTGTAGAGCATTATAAACAAGATCTCTTCTTTCTGTATAATCCTTTTTTACCTCTTCTATGTAGCCATCAGGTACATTAATAAGGGATGCTGCGCCTATTTGTTCTAAGGTGGCAACGCTTAAGCGACCTTGAGCAAGTTTTAAGAAATGTGCCATTAAATCCTTGTTCTTTGATGCAATACACCCAATTCTAGCCCCACATGCGCTATATCTTTTAGAGATACTGTCTATAAGAACTACCCGATCCTTCACTTCAGCTAAATGGGCAAAGCTTGTGAATTCTAGACCATCATAAACAAATTCCTTGTAAACTTCATCCGATATTATAAACAGATCTTTCTCTATTGCTATATTTTTTATTAAATCAATCTCTTCTTTAGAATATACTTTACCTGTTGGATTTCCAGGATTTGTTATAAGAATAGCTTTTGTTTTAGGAGTTATTAATTTTACAATATCCACTTTTTCGGGCAAATCAAATCCGCTTTCAGCAGTAGTTGTAATTGGGACAACGTTAACTCCAACCATTTGTGCAAAGCCATTATAATTAGTGTAGAAAGGCTCTGGAATAAGTATTTCATCCCCATAATCAAATAAGGCGATCATAGAAAACAATAGAGCTTCGCTTCCTCCACTTGTTACAATAAGTTCATCCCTAGTAAAATCCATATTATGTTTTTTGAAATATTTAACAAAGGAGTCCAATAGTTCAGGAATACCATGAGAATTAGCATAAGCTAAAACTTCGCCTTTAAAATTAGCTATAGTATCAAAATATAATTTAGGAGTTTTAATATCTGGCTGTCCAATATTTAAAGGGTAAACTCTTTTGCCTTTGCTTCTGGCTTCATCAGCAAAAGGAATCAATTTTCTGATTGGAGAAGCTTGTAATTCTTTTACTCTGTTTGAAAAATTCACGTTATTACCTCCTTATTGTAATGCATCTTATTCTTAATAATAGCACATTATATAAGAGAAATATAGAGAAGAAATCAATAATTTTAAAAATTCAAAATATGAAAAAGATTCGTTTTTTATGAACTCTATATGAATATATGAATTTTATATGAATAAAAGACGTTAAGCAAATTCAATTTCACTCCAATTTTGTATATTCTGATATTTTATTTACAAATTCCTACTAATATGCTATACTATAACAAAGTAAAATCATGAGAAATAGATATAGAAGGGATGTTGATACTATTTGAACGCTTTAAAACAAAAACTTAAAGAAGTTGTTTTAGCAGTATTACCAGTATCGGTAATAGTATTGTTATTAAACTTCACAATAGCTCCTATAGGAACCGATTTAATATGGCGATTTATTATAGGGGCTATTTTTATAATATTTGGTCTTGGAATATTTCTATTTGGAGCAGATTTAGCTATTCAACCAATTGGACAAAATATTGGTTCAGCAGTTACTAAGAAGAAAAATTTACCGTTATTAGTCTTTTCCGGCTTAGCTTTAGGATTTTTTATTAACATTGCAGAACCAGATTTAATGGTTCTAGCTAGACAAGTAGCACAAGTTACATCTAATGCTATTTCACAGTGGAGTTTGCTTGTGGTTGTCTCTATAGGTATAGGCGTAATGGTTTCAATTGGACTGTTAAGAATTGTTTTTAAAATCTCTTTAAGTAAATTATTAACCATAGTATATGGCCTAATATTTATACTTGTCATATTTGCACCAAGTTCCTTTCTAGGTATTGCATTTGACTCTGGAGGAGCCACAACCGGTTCCATGACTGTTCCGTTTATACTTTCCTTAGGCTTAGGCATAGCCTCAACTCAAGGTGGGAAACAGTCAGAAGAGGATAGCTTTGGTTTAGTTGGTATAGCGTCAACAGGTCCTATGTTAGCTGTCCTAACAATGAGTATATTTTCTGGGATTGAATCTTTAACAGGTAATCTTCCTGTAGCTGAAGCAAACAATATGGGGATTTTATTTCCATTCCTACATGAAATGCCAACCATAATAGGTGAAGTAATTCTCGCAATGATTCCTCTAACTGTTATATTTTTAATATTTCAGTCAACTATAATTAAGATGCCAAAGAAACAGTTAAATAAAATTTTGAAAGGATTAGTCTATACTCTTATTGGTTTTATTTTATTTTTAACTGGTGTAAATGCTGGATTTATGGAAGCGGGTACAGCTATAGGTCATGCTGTAGCAAGGATTGGGAATAATTGGATAGTTATATTGACAGGATTTATTTTAGGTTTTACAGTAATTTTTGCTGAACCTGCAGTATATGTACTGAATGAACAAATAGAAGAAGTAACTAGCGGTCATATTAAGAAAAGAATTATATTATATACTTTATCTATTGGTGTAGCAGTGGCTGTTTCATTGTCGATGATTAGAATTTTAGTACCAGGTATGCAATTGTGGCATTTACTTGTTCCAGGATACTTAATAGCTATTATATTATCATATTTTGCACCTAAAATCTTTGTTGGTATCGCCTTTGATTCAGGGGGAGTAGCATCAGGACCTATGACTGCAACATTTATATTAGCCTATGCACAAGGTGTCGCAGACGCAATACCAGGAGCTGATGTTTTAATGGACGGATTTGGAGTTATTGCAATGGTGGCACTAACTCCATTGATTGCAATTCAAATATTAGGACTATTATATAAGCGTAAAGCTTCAAAGGAGTTGGAATAATGCTTGACTTAAATAGTATAGAAAATCAAATCTTAACCCTAGTTATTGTAGATATGGATATGGGTAGTAAAATATTAATAGAAGCTAAAAAAGTAGGTATAACAGGTGGAACTATTTTGTTGGGTAGAGGAACTATAAGAAATCCATTACTGAATTTATTAGGCTTAGATGAAGCTAGAAAAGAAATAGTTCTTATGATTACCCCAAATAATCTACAAGAGCTAATTCATAATGTATTATCAGAAAAATTCCAAATGTACAAACCTAATCATGGTATAATATTAACCTTAAATGTTAGTAAAATTTTTGGAATGCACAGTTTGTCTAATGAGGAGCCAATAACAGGAGGTATAAATATGAATTATGAAGTAATCTTCACAATAGTAGAGAAAGGACTTGCACAAGATGTAGTTGATGCAGCAAAACTTGGTGGTTCGACAGGGGCTACTATAATAAATGCTAGAGGTTGTGGAATTCATGAACATACTAAGTTCTTTTCTATGGATATAGAGCCTGAAAAAGAAATCATAATGATTATCATAAAAAAGGATAAGGTAGAAGATATTATAAAATCTATTGAGACTACAATGCATATAGATGATCCTGGCAAAGGAATATTATTTACTTTAGATATAAATAGAGTAACAGGTTTATATAATCAAAATGACAATTAAAAAAATCTCGGTTTACTGATTATGTAAACCGAGATTTTTTATGCTCTATTCTTTTTATTATTCAGTTGCAAAATTATCGAAATATCCTTGTATCAAAATAACAGGTGTACCTTTATCCCCGCTACCACTTGTCAAGTCACACAAACTACCTAATAAATCAGTAATTCTTCTAGGGGTAGTTCCCAAGGATTCAGCCTGGCCAAGAAGGTCTACATCCTTGCTATAGATTTTCTTTTTCATAGCTAAGATAGCATCCTCACCTGATAGGGATTCTAGTTCGTTATCTGCTACATATTTTAATTTAAGCTCATTAGGAACTCCTGTAAGACCATCTGTATATCCTGGAGACACAACAGGGTCAGCAAGCTCCCAAATCTTACCTACATGGTCTTTGAAGGCGCCATCGCCATAGACCATAACTTCTACCTTAACTCCAGTTTTTTCGAGTAATATCTTTTGTATTTCTTCTACATAGTAATTGCAGTCCCTAGGAAACAATTTTACCTCTTTATCAGATGCTAAATTAGAGCCTAGTAGACCATATTCAGGATTATAACCGCTTTCGTCTACAGAAGTAGTAAGTATATCATCTAATCCCAGGACTATGTTTGCTCCAGCCTCTTTTAGAATTCTTTTAGTTCTAGCTCTATCGTGGATACTTGCAACTAAAACGTCCTTGCTATAGTTCAATATTGTTCTTGGGTCGTTGGCAAAGTAGATTTTTATATTATCACCCACTAAATCCCTGTACATTTGAACATAGTCAATCCCTGTAAATGGGTGAAGAACTTTTTCTCCAAATAATCTTCTGTAGTCCTCTTCGGTTAATACATTTGAAAATGG
>CAYZZR010000006.1:0-17282 GCA_964482775.1 uncultured Tissierella sp.
TGCGAATCCAGTTTGTCTAGCAGCCATAACGTCTTGATGGTCACCAAAGATACTTAATGCATGAGTAGCTAATGCTCTAGCTGAAACATGGAATACGCATGGTAGTAATTCTCCAGCGATTTTATACATGTTTGGTATCATTAGTAAAAGACCTTGAGAAGCAGTATATGTAGTAGTTAAAGCACCTGCTTGTAATGATCCGTGTACAGCTCCAGCAGCTCCAGCCTCTGATTGCATTTCTTTTACTAATACTGTTTGACCAAAAAGATTTTTCTTACCATTTGCAGCCCATTCATCTACTACTTCTGCCATGTTTGATGATGGTGTAATAGGGTATATAGCTGCTACATCAGTAAAAGCATATGATATATATCCAGCTGCCGTATTACCATCCATGGTTTTCATAATTTTTGCCATGTATTTACCTCCTTATAATTAGGTTTAATTATAGCGAAATGTTTCACTATGATTATTGCTTGTTATATTTTTACTAATACACATTTAGTATATTAAAGTTTAATAACCTTGTCAACTTTTAAAATGATTAAAATGACATAAATATTTCTATATATTTTAATAATGAAGCAAAAAAATCAATAGTCTGAAATCTTTATAAATTTAAATTTCGCTTTATAATTTTAGTCAGATAAACCCTTTCTCTTTTCAATTTCCTTCATAATTCTTTCATTTAAAACTTGGGCTGCATTATAACCTAATCTTTTTTGTCTATTATTTCTAGCAGCTACTTCTACTATCATAGCTATATTACGCCCTGGTCTTAAGGGAACTGTTACTCTTGGGATTTTCACATCAAGAATTTCTATAGTTTCCTCGTCAAGCCCAATTCTATCGTAAAACCTATTTTCATCCCAAATTTCCAATTCAACGATTAAATCAATGAATTCATATTGTTTAACTGCACCTACTCCATATAGTCTTTCGATATCTAAAATTCCTATACCTCTAATCTCCATAAAATGTCTAGTCAATGCAGGTGATTCTCCTCTTAATTGCTCATCTACTCTTTTTATCTCAACAGTATCATCTGATACCAATCTATGGCCTCTCATTAACAATTCAAGTGCAGTTTCAGATTTTCCTACACCTGATTTACCTGTAATAAGCACTCCAATACCATATACTTCAAGTAGTACACCATGCATTGTTGTTGAAGGTGCTATTGAGAAGTTAATGTGATTTATTAGGTTATTTATTAGATTTGATGTTGGTAAATCTACTCTTAATATAGTTCTATTGTATTTTTTTGCAAGCTCCATGATTTCAGGGAATATCTCTAAATTCCTTGAAAAAATCAATGCTGGTATTGGGTAAGTAAAAAACTTGTCTATACTGTCATACCTTAATGTATCAGGAAGCTCGTCGTAATAATGCCACTCAGAGCTTCCAATGACCTGTAATCTTTCTGGTACAAATTTCTCAAAGTAACCTACGATTGGCAGACCTGGTCTATTAATTTCAGTGGAGTAAATCTTTATGCTCCCAGAATCTGTTGCCTTGTAAATCACTTCTAATCCAAGATCCTCAATTAGCTTATCTAATAGTATATATTCCATATCTAAACCTCGTAGGGACTTTTTGGTATTATGGCTGCAGCTAGTATATAGGCAATGAACCCTCCAAAGAAAAAAGTAGGTAAAAGCAAAAACACCCAGGCCAATCTAACTAATGTTGAATCAATACCAAAATATTCCCCAATCCCTCCACAAACTCCTGCTATCTTTTTATCTGTACTTGATAAATATAATTTCTTTTCCATATATTATTCCTCCTTCTTATGAAAATGATCATATAATTCTTCAGCAACTGCTCTATTCATTCCCTTTACATCAGATAATTCTTCAATTGAAGCACTCTTTATCTTATCTATACTTTGAAAATGCTTCATTAAAGAAATCTTCCTTTTATCACCAATCCCTTTGATATCATCTAATTCAGATTTAAAAAGACTTTTTGACCTGAGGCTTCTATGGTAACTAATAGCGAACCTATGAGCTTCTTCCTGTATTTTGTATATTAGCCTAAAGCCTTTGGAATCCTCTTGTAAATGATACTCAAGGTTATTAAATATAATACCCCTGGTCTTATGAAAATCATCTTTTACTAAACCACAAACAGGAATGTTTATTCCTAAATCCTCTAAAACCTTTAAAACAATATTTACCTGTCCCTTGCCTCCATCGATCATAATTAGATCTGGAAAATTCGAAAAACCTTTAATCTCTATATCAGCTTTATTCATCAAGTTTTTTTCTTCGATTCCTCTAATAAACCTTCTTTTTAAGACCTCTTCCATACTACCATAATCATTTGGAGTTTGAATTGTTCTTATTTTAAATCTTCTATAATCTGACTTCTTAGCTTCTCCCTTTTCAAATACAACCATTGAACCAACTGATTCAACCCCACTAATATTTGAAATATCAAAAGCTTCAATCCTATTTGGCAAGTCCTCTAATTCTAAAATGTACTGAATTTCTTCTAGAGCCTTAATATTCTCTCTGTATTTTCTTAAAAATCTATCACCATACTGTTTTAACATTTCATTGGCATTTTTTTGTACCATTTGTATTAGTCCAAGTTTGTCACCTCTACGTGGGACAATCAAGTTTACCTTTGAACCCCTTTTTGTCTCCAACCACTTAGCAATAGTTTCATAATCTTCTATATCTTCTTCTAAGAGTATCTCTTTTGGAATATAGGCAGCACCAATATAAAATTGCTTTATAAAGGAAGTAAGTATATTACTTCTTTCTTCACTGAAGGTATCCTCAAGGATAAAATGCTCCCTTCCTACTATCTTGCCACCACGTACAAAGAAGATTTGAACACATACTTCCTCAATGCCTCTAGCCATAGCAATTATATCTTGGTCTATGAGATTTGATGCTGTTATTATCTTTTGTTTTTCTTGTAGTGTTCTTAGAGAGTTTGCTTGATCCCTATATCTTGCTGCAGCTTCAAAATCCATTTTTTTAGCTGACTCTTTCATTTTTTCTTCAATAATTTCTATTATTTTGTCCTCTTTATTATTTAGGAATAAAATGATTTCATCTATCATCTTCATATATTCTTTTTCATCTACGTTTCCTAAACATGGCCCCAAACATCTTCCTATATAATAGTTTAGGCAAGGTCTGAAATTACTCATATTTTTTTCTAAGTTGAGTTTACAAGTCCTTATAGGATATATATTCCTTATTGTATCTAGAGCATCGTTAACAGCGGATGCACTTGGATAAGGGCCAAAATATCTAGCACCATCTTTTAGTATAAGTCTAGTCTTTATAACCCTAGGATACTTTTCATTTAAGGTAACCTTTATATAAGGATATTGCTTGTCATCTCTTAAAAGAATATTATACTTTGGTCTATTCTTTTTTATTAGATTAGATTCTAATACTAGAGCTTCAACTTCATTGTCTACCATTATATATTCAAATTCTACAATATGGCTAATCATAGCTGCAACTTTAGGATGCTGATTTTTGGATGATTGAAAATAAGACCTTACCCTTTTCTTTAAGGATATTGCCTTTCCTACATAAATTATTTCATCATTTTTGTTCTTCATTATATAAACTCCTGGAGAATCAGGAAGTTTTTTTAGTTCTTCATCAATATTAAACATTTAATCACCTATTTATAGTATATCAAAATCGATTCATAAATCATACGGCCTTAAAGTAAAAAAAGACTACTTTGTGTAATTTCCTTAGCAAAAAACCATAGGAATCCACAAAGCTAGCCTTGTCTTTTAATTTAAATCAGATGCTTCTTGTATTATCTTTTAACCAAGATTTTTCTTCATCATTTAGATATGGTGAAAGTTTATTGTAGCTTTCTTCATGGTAGCTATTTAACCATATTCTCTCTTTTTCAGAAAGCATACTAGTATCAATACAGTTCAAATCCATAGGACAGTATGATAGAAGTTCAAACTTCATAAATTGTCCTGAATCTGTTTTTATATCCTCATCAACAACTACTACATTTTCAATTCTAATCCCGTGACTTCCTTCCTTATATACTCCAGGTTCAACAGTAATAATCATACCCTTTTCAAGAGCAACATTGTTTGGCACTACTGCAAATCTATGAGGACCTTCATGAACGCTTAAGAGATAGCCAACTCCATGTCCAGTGCCGCATTTATAGTCAATTCCTTCCTGCCATAATGGATATCTTGATAGTATATCTAAAGCATGACCTGAGGTTCCTTCCAAAAATCTTGCGCTTATTAGATTTATATGTCCTTTAAGTGTTAAAGTATAATCCTTCTTTTCCTCGTCACTTATGTCCCCCAAGGCTATAGTTCTAGTTATATCAGTTGTTCCTTCATAATATTGCCCACCTGAATCAACTAGGTATAAACCTTTGTTTTTAAAAGTAGCATATGAATCTTCACTCGCTGAATAATGCATCATAGCTGCATTTGCCCCATAGGCAGATATAGTAGAAAAACTTGGTTCTATAAAGCCTTCTTGCTCTTGTCTAAAGCTAAGCAATTTATCTTGAGCTGATATTTCATTTATTTCAATTTTGTCCTTATTCTTATCAATCCAATTAAAGAATTTTACAAGAGCAAGGCAATCCTTAATATAAGCTTTTTTTTGATTTTCAATTTCTACTTGATTTTTTATTCCTTTAAGTATGGTTGTTATGTCCATTTGATTTACTATTCTAACTGAACTCTTAATAGATTTGTATAGCCACCTATTTATTCTAGTTTTGTCTAGAGAAACTCTACTCTTAGCTTCAATGGCTTCTACATGCTTTATAACATCTTCATAATTCTCTAATTCTACTCCATTTTGATTAAGTATGGATTCTAGTTCTTTAGAAATCTTCCTTTTATCTACAAATAGATAAGCTTTATCCATAGAGATTAATGCATATGAGATTACAACAGGATTATTCTTAACATCTCCACCTCTAATATTGTATAACCACGCTATATCATCTAAGCTTGCAAGTAAAAAATAATCAGATTTTTTTTCCTTCATCTCAAGTCTTACTTGATCAAGCTTTTCTTTTGTGGATTTCCCGGAATAGATGGTATCTAAATAAAAGGCTTGGCTAATGTCTAATGATGGTCTATCATCCCAAATTTCACCTACTAGATCGAATTCATCAATTAGGTGAATATCTTTATCACTAAATGTGTTCAGAAGCTTTTCTACAGAGGATTGGGCAAAAACTTTTCCATTGAAAGCAAGCTTATCTCCACTTTCAAGATTGTCTTTTAACCATTCAGTATATGTTGGGTATCCTGGTGTATTCATTTTATAAAGCTTGAATTCACTATTAGCTAATTGTTTATCTGCTTGAATAAAATATCTTCCATCTGTCCATAGAATAGCTTCATCCTTTGTAACCACTACAGTTCCTGCAGAACCAGTAAAACCGGATATCCAAGCTCTTCCTGTATAATGCTCAGGAACATATTCTGATTGATGAGGATCAGCTGTTGGCTCTATATATGCTGCAATACCTCTATCTGTCATTAACTTTCTTAATTTACTTAATCTTTCATTAACACTCATATTCTACTACCTCCTTATGTTTTTCAATCTTTATCAATATTATTGCAACCAATAAAGCACTTACTCCAGCTGCCAGTTTGCCAACGATAAAAGGATTTGCATTTTCAGGTGAAACAGATGAAATATAGCCAAGTTGACCGCCAAAGGTAAAGGCTCCACTAACTGCAAAGGCAGCGTTTAAAATTTTGCCCTTCCAATCCATCTTATCATATACACCTAACATTGGAATACAACTAGCTAGGGATGAAACTAGACCAAGTACCGAATATTCATCTATATCATATTTAAGAGTAATCCTATTCAATAGCTTATGCATCTTTCTAGAGATATAATATAGAAGAGGATATGCTCCTGACAACACAATACTAATGTTAGCTACTAATACTGCACCCTCTTCAAAAGAAATAATTCCTTTGATTAACTCTATTCCCAAGGAAAAATCTAATATACTCAATATCAACCCGATAGTACTTATAAACATTATGACCTTTCCCATGAGATTAAACAATCTTACCATTTTTTCTTGAGCTTTAAGGAGTCCAAATCCTAAGGGGATAATAAATAGCAATACTGGAAATAAATTAAAAATAATATCAATGAATTCCACCTTCATCATCAACCCTGATACTAGCATACCAATAGGAACTGTCACAATACCGGCTAAAATACCCTTTGTAAAATAAGGATAATCATTTATAGATATAAGGTTTATTGCTACAGGTATAGTAAATGAAATAGTAGCTCCTAGCATAGAACCCAATATCAATCCATTAAAGTTACCAACCACAGGGTTTTTAGCAATTTCCATACTGGTAGTATAGGCACCTAAGTCAGTAGCAAGCAGACCACTTATAAATACGGAAGGATCTGTATGTAAAAAATCTGCCAGAGGATTTAGAATAGGTACTAATGCTTTAGCCATAAGCGGTGAAAGGCTATATATCCCAATTACAGTTAGTGCCAATCCTCCCATAGCCTTAAATCCCTCTTCAAATTTAACACCCAATCCAAATTTGTTGCCTAATAATTTATCAATTCCCCCAATTATTGAAAAGACAATCATTACATATAGCATTATTCAACACTTCAATTATACTATATAGACACCCTAAATTCTACAAAAACAAAAATGATAAAAGGAGTTAATTCCTTTTATCATTTTGAATTCTAAACTAATATTTTTCTTAAGAAATCTTGGGTTCTTGGGTGTTGTGGATTGTTGAATAGCTCTTCAGGCTTGCCTTGTTCCACAATAACCCCTTCATCCATAAACAATACTCTACTTCCTACCTCTTTTGCAAATCCCATTTCATGAGTTACAACCACCATAGTCATTCCATCTTTAGCTAAGGTCTTCATTACATCTAAAACCTCACCTACCATTTCAGGATCTAGAGCAGAGGTTGGTTCATCAAATAACATAACCTCTGGTGACATAGCTAATGCTCTTACTATAGCAATTCTTTGTTTTTGACCACCGGATAATTTATTTGGATAGGTATCTGCTTTATCTTCTAATCCTATTCTCTTAAGTAAATCCATAGCTATTTTATCAGCTTCATCTTTTGGCATTTTCTTAACCTTAATCGGTGCAATTGTAATATTTTCCATTACAGTCAAATGTGGAAAAAGATTGAACTGTTGAAATACCATACCCATCTTTTCTCTTTGTTTATTCACATCATTGGCCTTATCAGTTATAGAAACTCCATCTAATATAATTTCTCCACTTGTAGGCTCTTCTAATAGATTTAGGCATCTTAAAAATGTACTCTTACCTGAACCACTAGGTCCAATAACTACTACAACTTCACCATTATCTATTTCTTCATTAATACCTTTTAGCACATGTAATTCTCCGAAGTTTTTATTAAGATTCACTACTTTGATCACTAGCAGCTAACCTCCTTTCCATTCCACCCAATAACTTAGAAAGGGTAAATGTAATTGTAAAGTAGATTATACCCGCAAATATTAGTGGCATAAATGGTTTATATGTTATTCCTCTTAAAGTATCTGCATTGTACATTAAATCTGGTATAGCAATAACTGAAATTATTGCTGATTCCTTAATTAAAACTATAAATTCATTTCCTAAGGCAGGTAATATGTTCTTAAATGCTTGAGGTATAATGATATGTCTCATACTCATACTTTGTCCCATACCAAGCGATCTTGCTGCTTCCATTTGACCCTTATCTATAGATTGTATACCTGCTCTAATTATTTCAGCTACATATGCTGAACTATTCAATAAGACAGCTAATGTTCCCAAAAATATTCTAGAATCAGGCAATGGAATAAATAAAGGAAGACCATAATAAACTACATATAATTGTAATAGAAGCGGTGTCCCTCTAACTATTTCTATATAAATTGTTGCAATTGTTCTTATAATCTTCTTATTTGATAATCTCATTAAGCATAATAATACCCCAACTAAAGCACCTATGATAACACCAAAAAATGATATCTGTAAAGTAACCCCTGTACCCTTCAAATAATATGAATAATATTTTGTGATAAACTCTATAGAGCTGCTTATGCCTTGAGGTATGTTTGTAATCATTTCAAATATATTTGTTAAAAATTCCAAATCAATTAATACCCCCTTACTTAAATTTAGGCAAAAGAGTTTCCTCTTCTGCCATAATTATTGTTTTATTCTTCTTCAGCTAATAGAGTAGCTTCTGCTATTAGTTTATCTACAGTACCATCTTCAATAATCTTTTGTAGAATCGCATCTATTTCAGCTAGCAATGCTTCATTTTCCTTGTTTATGGCTACTGAAACACCATCTTCTTGACCTAAACTTATTTCAGGCATAAATAATTTATCATTTTGGCTTACATAAGCATTTGCTACTGGTCCTGCTAATATTACAGCATCAACTTTTTTATTCTGTAATTCTAATACAAGATCAGTTATTTTACTTAAGCCAATATATTCAGATTCTGCAAATTTCTCTAGTGCTATTTCCTCTTGAATTGTTGTTTTTTGTGCTCCTACAGGTAAACCAACTAAATCTTCAGGTCCCTTGAATTTATCCTTGTCTTCCATTCTTACTATCATTTTTTGTTCTGCTTGATAATAAGGAATAGAGAAATCAACAGTTTGCGCTCTTTCTTCACTTGCTACCATACCAGCTACGATAAAGTCAATATCGTTAGTAACCAAGGCTGGCAACAATCCTTCAAATTTCATGTCTACAATATCTAATTCAACGCCTAACTCTTTAGCAATTATTTTAGCAATTTCAATATCAAATCCAACTATCTCATCTTTTCCATCTATTAGTTTATGGAATTCATATGGTGGATAATCTGCTGCTGTACCAAGTACTATTTTTCCAGCTTTTTTAATATCTCCAAGTTTTCCTTCTTCAGGTGTTTCTGCTGGAGTTTCAACAGGTGTTTCAACCTTTGGTTCTTCAACTTTTTCTTGAGTACAAGCTCCAAACACTACCAACATACTAACTACTACCATTAACAATACTATTTTCTTAAACATTTTTATTCCTCCTATTTTTTAAATTAACTTAGTTTTAATACTATAATATAGAGGAACACCTTAGACCTTCGGAAATCTTATCCGCGTTATAGGATGATAATTTCCATTGACTCTTGAAAGATACTTTACTTTGCAAGATTAAGACCTCCTTTGAAAAAATTTTAATAGATTCATTATATTCTCTTACATGGAATAATGCAACACTTTTATGGTCTATTTTTTATATTTTTTATTTCCTTGTAGAACTTCATCATATCTTGTTTGTAAGAGAGCTGTGATTTTAGGTTAGTCTTTCTTTCAATATACTGGGCTTCTTTCAATAGCTTCTTATAGCTTAGAAGTCTATCCGTAGATAAAACCCCTTCTTCTATAGCTGCCCTAACTGCACAAGCTGGCTCGTTATCATGTTTACAATCACTAAACTTACAATTCTTTGCTAAATCAGCAATATCAATAAAGGAACTTTCTATCCCCTCAGTATCATCTAGAAGTTGTATTTCCCTCATTCCAGGAGTATCTATTACAATACCCTTGTCTTTTACTACTATTAACTCCCTATGTGTAGTAGTATGCTTACCTTTTTGATCATCTTCACGAATATTTCCAACAAGCATCCTATCTTGACCCAAAAGATAATTTATCAATGTTGACTTGCCAACACCAGAAGAACCAATAAAGCCAATAGTCTTAGCTGGACACAAGTATTTATTTATAGCCTCCATTCCGTCACCAGTCAAGGAGCTTACATAGAGAATATCCATACCTATGGCTATTTCATCAATTTGATCCTTCATTAACTCTAAATTCTCAGCAAGGTCAATTTTTGTTATGATAATTACTGGTCTAGCTCCACTATTCCAAGCTATTGTTATATATCTTTCAAGTCTTCTTAAGTTGAAGTCCTTGTTTGCAGACATACAGATAAATAAAGTATCAATATTTGAAGCTATAATTTGTTCATCAGTTTTATTACCAGCTACCTTTCTAGATACATAGCTTTTCCTGGGCAATACTCTGGAGATGATACCATCACCATTGTCATTTGTAATTCTATCTACAACAACCCAATCACCTACTGCAGGAAATTTACTTGTATCTAGGGTCATCTTAAGGAATTTTCCAGTTACCTTTGCTATGATGTCCATTTCTTCAGTAGCTACTTTATATAAGCCTTTATACTCTGCAATAACTCGTCCTATATATCCATTATCATTATCAATAGAATATATATTTAATATTTCTTCATTTAATCCTAATTCCATTAATCTTTCTTTCAATTTGTTGCCTCCTCTTATTTTTGGGCATAAAAATACCCTGGTATAGTTTGAACTTCAATACTACCAAGGTGCAACAAAAATACTAAATTTAAATATATTAATTAATTTTTTAGTTCCCTTAAAGTAGCATTATATGATTTTTTGTTTAGTACACACTCTATTGTCCTTAGCATAAAACACCACTCCTTCTTTCTTTATTGTTTTTTATAGTAACATATTAAAGTAAATAAGTCAAGAGGCTCTATACTAACTATTTCTAGCTAGCATAGAGCCTCTTTTGTTTTTTATTCTGCTTCTTTTTCTTCAGTTAATATGTCTTCTACTAGTTTAGCATCTAAAGCTTCTTTAGGAATTTTGAAATCTTCAGCCTTGTTAACATTTGATACTTCCATTTCTATATCAAGCTTTAAAGCCTTTAACATTTCCATTTCTTCAGCCGGCACTTCCATACTAGATACAATACCTTCTAACATAGAACTCATAAATGAGCTAAGATCCATTTCATATTTTACTATTTCTCCACTTGCTTCATCAACATAAACTACAAATACTATATCATCAAGGTTCTTAAGCATATCAGCAGCTAATAAATCCTCTTGTTTACCTGAAGCAGATAACATATTCATATATCCACCCATTAGTTCATTGTACGCTTCAAATGAAGTAGTATTTTCAAATTTCAATAGCATTTTTTCAGCTTGATCAGCGTATTTTCCTAAATATCTTACTTCTTTTATAGACTGTTCATTTAATTCCTTATTTTTTTCATTATCATAGTTTAGTAATTCTGAGAACATTTCATCCTCTAACTCTGACTTCATCCAGCTTAATTCACCTGTTGCATTATACATTCCCATATATGTTATGAATTTATCATCATTAAGTGTATAGTACATTTCCATTAAAGGTTGTTCTAAACTTTCTCCACCCATATCCATTGCCATATTGGCACTAGCCTTAACTTTTACAGGATCCATGAAAGCTGTCATCTTCATATCCATTTGCATCTTCATTTCTCCAAGCTCGCCTGTAGCTGAAGGCATTGGCATTGACATATCCATATGCATATTCATGTCATAATTTTTCCAATCATAGGACTTAGCATATGCTTCTAACAAAACTTTCTTTGCATCTATTGGCTCTGTTGTTATAACTACAGTATTAACATCTTTATCCCACTGTACTTCTGCACCGAATGCTTCTACTACCTTTCTAATAGGTAGATAAGTACTATTATTTTTTACAACTGCAACTGTATCGGATTCTACTTTTTCTCCATTTTTAAGAATATATAACTCTCCTATTGGAACCTCTACAGTGATATCACCTTTTTTAGCAATAGCTGTTCTAGTTTCGTTGTTCCACTCTACTTCTGCCCCAAAAGCTTCCATAGTAGCTCTAAATGGTACTTGAGTCCTACTGTTATCATCAATAAATGGTGCTAATGCTTCATCAAAGTTAACATTATTGGAATCTATCCTTACAAGAATTTCTCCCTCTGCAAAAACCATTGATGACATCATTATCAATGATAGTATTAAACTTAGCATGATAATCGATTTCTTCATTAAACATTCCCCCTTAAAATTTTGACTCACTATACATAATATAACATTGTTAATTTTAAATCAACCCTTGATCTGATTATCCTAATATTTGTACGATGATAGGGATAGTGATTATTGAAAATATGGTAGTCAATAAAACTAATAATGTAGTATAGTCAAGCATCTTATTGTACTCTTTTGCAAATATTGAGGCCAAAGTAGCTGTTGGCATTGCTGCTTGAACTAGTATAGCCTTTATTGGTAATGATATTTGTCCAAATTGCTTATAAAAGAAGATAAGAATAGCTGGAATAATTAGGAGCCTACAAATCATACCATAGTAGATAGTCCAATCCTTCAAGGTATCTTTAAATTCCATATTTGACAAAAACACTCCTATTACTATCATTGAAACAGGTCCTGTTAAATTTCCAACTAATTTAAGACTTGAAACCAGTACTTCTGGAACTCTTATAGAAAATAATACAATGAAGATGCCGAATATAACTGCTAAAATTGTTGGATTTTTTATCAAATCAACTATTCCCTTTAATCTATCTTCATCTTTCTGTAATCCTTTAACAAGCACTATACCATACGAAAATACTAGCAAATTAAAAAACATGCTAAAGGACGAACCATACAAGACTCCTTCTGAACCATATATTACAGACAACAATGGAAAACCCATAAAGCCTGTATTGGTAAATATGTTTGCAAAGTTTACTACATTTCTCTTTTCTCCTTTTATAGGAATAACTAATATATTGGAGATTAGAATTATAAGCAGAAAGGTTAATGCACTAAGTCCAAAAGATTTGTAAACATTAAGCTTCAAGCTCTCATCAAAGGTAATCATATAGGAAGAAAAAATTAAAGCTGGTAAAGATATATTCATTAAAATATCAATAAGTCCCTTATTGACATCTGCTGTAATGATCTTTTTTTTACTACCATAAACTCCTACTAGCATTATCAAAAATAATGATACAACTGAATTTATTACTGTTGTTTCCAATGATAGCCTCCTCATTTATGTTTATGCACTTATATACCCAATATTGCATAAGACTCTTCATTTTATCTAAGCTAAAAAGATAAAAACGAGCTAAGCTCGTTTTTATTATCTATTTAAAACCTTTTTTAAGAATTGACCAGTATAGGAATCCTTGTTTTTACATATTTCCTCAGGTGTTCCAGTGCCAATTATGGTTCCACCTTTTTCTCCACCTTCTGGTCCTAAATCAATAATATAGTCAGCATTTTTGATAACATCTAAGTTGTGCTCTATTACTATAACAGTGTTATCGCCCTCAACTAGTTGATTTAAAACCTTTACCAACTTGTGAATATCAGCTGAATGAAGTCCTGTTGTAGGTTCATCTAATATATAAATAGTCTTACCGGTAGATTTTTTAGATAGTTCAGTAGCAAGCTTTACTCTTTGAGCTTCCCCACCAGATAATTCAGTTGATGGTTGACCAATTTTTATATATCCTAAACCCACATCAAAAAGGGTTTCTAGCTTTCTACTTATCTTAGGAATATTTTGAAAGAATTCTACACCTTCTTCAACTGTCATATCCAAAATATCTGAGATTGTCTTACCTTTATATTTTACTTGCAAAGTCTCTCTATTATATCTTTTTCCTTTACACACCTCACATGGAACATAAACATCAGGCAAAAAGTGCATTTCTACTTTAAGAATTCCATCACCTTTACAAGCCTCACATCGTCCTCCTTTGGTATTAAAGCTAAATCTTCCCTTCTGATAGCCTCTCATCTTGGCTTCATTTGTCATTGCAAATAAATCCCTTATATGATCAAAAACACCAGTATAGGTAGCAGGATTAGATCTTGGAGTTCTTCCGATAGGGCTTTGATCAATGTCAATTACCTTATCTAGGTATTCAAAACCCTTGATAACTTTATGCTTGCCTGGCTTTGTTTTAGCACGATTCAAGGTTTGTGCAGAGGCCTTATACAGTATTTCATTAACTAAAGAGCTCTTTCCTGAACCAGACACCCCTGTTACGCAGGTAAATAAACCTAGAGGAATTTTCACATCTATATTTTTTAAATTGTTCTCTTGGGCTCCAATTATCTCAAGCCATTTACCATTTGTTGGTTTACGCTTCTCTGGAACTTCAATTTTCAATCTTCCAGAAAGATAGGCTCCTGTCAAGGAATCTTGGTTATTCTTAATATCCTCTACAGTTCCCTCAGCTATAATATATCCACCATGAATCCCTGCTCCCGGTCCAATGTCTACAATATGATCTGCAGCATACATGGTATCCTCATCATGCTCAACTACTATTAGAGTATTCCCTAAATCGGTTAGATTTCTTAATGCTTCGATGAGTTTGTTGTTATCTCTTTGATGCAAACCTATACTTGGTTCATCAAGAACATATACTACACCAACCAAGCTAGACCCAATTTGAGTTGCCAATCTTATTCTCTGAGCTTCTCCACCAGATAGGCTTCCTGCCATTCTTGACAGTGTTAAATAGTCCAAGCCAACATCTCTTAAGAAACTTAATCTTTCATTTATTTCCTTTAAAATCTGCTCTCCTATTTTCTTCTCCTTTTCAGATAAAACTAGATCTTGAAAAAAATCTATGGCTTTTATTACTGAAAGATCAGTTGCCTCAGCTATATTTAATCCATTTATTCTTACGGATAATACATCATCCTTAAGTCTATGTCCATGACATGATGGGCATGGACTTTCTACCATATATTCGCTGATTTTATCCTTCATATAATCAGAGTTTGTCCCTTTAAATCTTCGTTCAAAATTAGGAATAACCCCTTCAAATCTACCATTAAAGTCTCTCATACCTTCATTGTCAAAATGACTGTCAAATTTGAATTTTATATCTTTTTTTGTACCATATAAAATCTCATCTATTAATCCTTGAGGGGCATTTTTGATAGGCTCATCCATACTAAATCCATGATTCTCTGCTAGGGTTCTAAACATTTGATAGTAGTAGGTGTTTTCGCCTGAATTACTATATGGCGCAATGGCTCCTCCACTAATGCTAAGTTCCTTATTCGGAATAATAAGCTCTGGATCAATCTCCTGATAAAAGCCCAATCCATTACATGTCGGGCACATGCCAAAAGGACTATTGAAGGAAAACATCCTAGGAGAAAGCTCTTCAATTCCTATATTATGATCAGGACATGCTAATTTTTGACTAAACATGACCTTGTTTCCATCCATAAGGTCAGCTACAACAAGTCCATCAGCAAGTCTTAGGGCTGCTTCAATAGATTCAGAAAGCCTACCTTCTATACCTTCTCTAACTATAATTCTATCAATGACAACTTCTATTGTATGATTCTTGGTTTTCTCCAATTTAATCTCATCTGAAAGCTCATACATTTCGTTGTCAATTACAACTCTTACGTAGCCTTCTTTTTTAATATGCTCTAAAATCTTTACATGCTCCCCTTTTTTGCCTCTAACTACTGGAGCAAGAATTTGCATCCTGGTTCTATCCTCATATTCCATTATTTTATCTACTATCTGCTCTACTGTTTGGCTTTTTATTTCCTTACCACATTTTGGACAATAGGGAGTACCTATCCTAGCATATAATAATCTTAAATAATCATAAACTTCTGTAACAGTTCCTACAGTTGATCTTGGATTCTTTGAAGTTGTTTTTTGATCTATTGCTATAGATGGTGATAAACCTAATATATATTCAACGTCTGGTTTATCCATTTGCCCTAAGAATTGTCTAGCATAGCTTGAAAGTGATTCAACATATCTTCTTTGTCCTTCAGCATAGATGGTATCAAAAGCTAAGGAAGACTTTCCAGAACCACTAAGCCCTGTAAAGACTATAAATTTATTTCTGGGTAATTCAAGGCTAACATTCTTAAGGTTATTAACTTTAGCCCCTCGAATTACTATTTTGTCATTTATCATCCATTACACCTCATTATTTTAACTTCTTCTTAAGTTCAATCATCTTATCTCTTAATTCTGCTGCTTTTTCAAAATTCAATTCCTCTGCTGCTTTTAGCATTGCAGCTTCCAAACTCATGATCACGGCTTCTATTTCTTCACTAGAAAATGCTGCCTCGTATTTTACTTCTTCTTCAGCAGCTATAGTAGCCTCTATAATGTCTCTAACTCCTTTAATGATAGTCTTTGGAGTTATATTGTTTTCTATATTATATTTGTTTTGAAGTTCTCTTCTACGTTTTGTTTCGTAGATTGCCTTCTCCATAGATTTTGTAATATTGTCAGCATACATTATTACCTTGCCTCGTTCATTTCTAGCTGCTCTACCTGTTGTTTGAATCAAGGAGGTTTCGCTTCTTAAGAAGCCTTCCTTATCTGCATCTAAAATTGCAACTAAGGATACTTCAGGTAAATCAAGACCCTCTCTTAGCAAATTTATACCTACAAGAACATCGTATTTACCTAGTCTTAAATCTCTTATTATCTCCATTCTCTCTATTGTTAAAATATCAGAATGAAGATAAGTAACCTTTATTCCTATCTCTTTAAAGTATTTTGTCAAATCCTCAGCCATCTTCTTGGTTAAAGTAGTTACCAATACTCTCTCCTGCTTGTCTGAAGCCTTTCTAATCTCATTTACCAAATCATCAATTTGATGTTTGGTTGGTCTGACATCGATTATTGGATCTAGTAAACCAGTAGGTCTTATAATTTGCTCTACTGTATTTTGTGTATGTTCATATTCATAAGGACCTGGAGTTGCAGATACATAAATTATTTGATTGACCATACTTTCAAACTCAGTAAACTTCAATGGTCTATTATCCAGAGCTGAAGGCAATCTAAAACCATATTCTACTAAGGTTGTTTTTCTGGATTTATCCCCCTCATACATCCCTCTAATTTGAGGAATAGAAACATGAGATTCATCTGCTATTATCAAAAAATCATCAGGGAAGTAGTCAATTAAAGTATAGGGTCTACTACCAGCAGGTCGTTGACTAAAGTGTCTAGAATAATTTTCAATTCCTGAGCAAAATCCCATTTCAGATAACATTTCAAGATCATATCTAGTTCTTTGTTCAAGTCTTTGAGCCTCAACTAGTTTTTCTTTATCTTTTAATTCCACTAATCTTTCCTTTAGTTCTAGTTCAATAGTCTCAATAGCCTTTTTAACTTTTTCCTCGGTTGTAGCAAAGTGAGATGCAGGGAAAATCCAGGCGTGGTTTCTATAGCCAATTATCTCACCCGTCAAATGGTTAACCTCTACTAATCTATCTATCTCATCTCCAAAGAATTCAACTCTGATTGTATTTTCCGTTGAAGAAGCTGGAAATATTTCTAAGATATCACCTCTTACCCTAAAGGTTCCTCTGACAAAGTTTATATCATT
>CAYZZR010000006.1:17292-24220 GCA_964482775.1 uncultured Tissierella sp.
ATTGAATATCTATAAGCTTTCTCATAATCTCATCTCTGTCCTTTACCATTCCAGGTCTTAGAGACAGTGTCAAATTTTCATAGTCAATTGGATCCCCTAATCCATATATACATGAAACAGATGCAACAATAATTACATCTCTTCTTTCAAATAAAGCAGCTGTTGCAGAGTGACGTAATTTATCTATCTCATCGTTAATTGAGCTATCCTTTTCTATAAAGGTATCAGTCTGAGGCACGTATGCTTCAGGTTGAAAATAGTCATAATAACTAACAAAATACTCTACTGCATTATTTGGAAAATATTCTTTAAACTCACTTGCTAATTGATATGCTAGGGTCTTATTGTGTGCAATTACTAAAGTCGGCTTTTGAACCTTCTCTATAATATTTGCCATAGTAAAGGTCTTACCAGATCCAGTTACTCCTAGTAGGGTTTGATGCTTTAAGTTCTTATTGAGCCCTTCTACTAACTTTTTTATAGCTTCTGGTTGGTCGCCTGTTGGTTTATATTTTGATTCTATTTTAAATTCAGTCACAGTATCACCTCTCGTGAACATTTGTTCATTACATTACCATTATATTATATTATATAAAATTGTCAAAACTATTATTGATGAATTTCTCAATATATTGTAGAATGTACTAAGGAGGCGACAATCCCTATGAAACGTTTATTATCACTTTTCCTAATTATTAGTATAACAGTATCTTTAGTAGGTTGTAAAATCGATGATTTGCCCTTCCTCGATAAAGATGTAGAAACAATTAATGAAAGTCAAGAACTTAAATATAAAATAGATAAGGTTATTTTATCTAAGGGTTATCAATCAATAGAACCAAAGGTGGAGGTTGTCAAGAAGAGCAACGATATCCGCTTACTTGTATCAGTGGGTCTTCTTGAATCATCAGGCGTAACAGTAGATCAGATTGTTAAGAACGGTAATATAATTGATATTCATATAGTTAATGAAATCTCTAAGGATAATATCCAATTAGTAGTTCCTCAAATCATTCTAGACTTAAAAAATACAAAATCCATTAATATAGATGATATGAAATTTAATATTATTAATGAAAATTATAAGCCCTTAGTTATAAAGTTGGGGGTTAGCGATGTAATAAATAAAGTGAAATCTGATTTTAAGGTATCTGCAAACAATGCCCCAGAAATAGACCTGTCACTAATTGATGAAAAGTTAATTTGGAGTATTACCTATAATAGTATATTTGATAAGGACAATCCTGAAACTCCATTAGTAAATTTATCAGTTGAGCTAGATGCTAATACAGGAGAAATACTACAATCAAAAAAAGGTTTTATTTCGTCTTATATAGATGAAGGAAATATCTTAGATTATGTAATGGATAAGTATATATTATATAGGAAATCCGATATTGATTCCATAACAGGACTTGAGACCCATAGCCTATGGTATTTTGATATAGAAAAAAACGAAAAAACCCGTATATATAGCACTAACAATATGATTAGTACGGCAACATTTAGTCATGATTACAAAAATATTTCGGTTATTGAAAATGATGGTACTTCAAATAATTTGTTTATTATAACCAAAGATGAGAAAAGAGCTTATAAGGTTTTATTTGATGACATGATATCTCCTACTTTAGTGAGATGGTATGATAAGAACAACATTTATGCAGTAATTAATCTTAAGGATAGAACAGATATCTACAACTACAACATAAAGACTGCTGAAATTGATTTAGTTGTGAAATTGGATAAGAATATTACGGGCTTAAGGATTTATGATGATTCCTTCATACTTACGGAATATATTGAAAATGATATAAACAGAAAAATATATATTTCAAAGGATTTAAAAGATCTGGAATTTATAGATTTCGGCTTTAATCCTAGGTTTATAAATTCTGATACACTGGCTTATTTAAAAAGCAATGACGATGAAAGAAATCTGATGCATGTCTATAGCATAGAGGATACGAAGGAATATGATTTAATAGATATGAATATCTCATCTATTTACATATTACCAAATGATGAACTTTTTATTGTCGAAAAAAATACAGGCAACAACGACTTTACCATTCATGAGTACGAACTTAAAAACAAGACCTTAAGTTCTATTACAATGGTTAATAGCGATAATATTTATTATAACAAATCACGACATTTGGTATATGTGGATCTCTTAGTACCATTTGAATCAGAAAAAACAGAAATAATCTATTCTGTAGATTTAACCAAATTAGCTAGTTTATTACCCTAGGAACAATAGCAATTCCTAGGGTTTTTTTATTACCTTCATATTTTTTACTAATCAATCCCTTGCTTTTCGTAAAATACATTATTTTTATTATGCCAATTCTTAATTTTTCTATTTCTTGAATATCTTTCTCATTGTTTACATTGTTTTCATTTATACTAATAATTAAATCACCAATTTTTATTCCCATTTCATTGGCTATGCCATGTTTATCAATATCAATTACTCTGGCCCCTTTTAAGCTATTAGTAAATAATGGAGTACGCTTTTTTTCTATTATTATATTTATATGAATTATGATCTCGTGTCCAATGATAGAAAACAATGGTGCTATTATGGCATAACTTTGATTCTTTATTATATATAAGAGAAGAACACTATAAATAAACATTAAAATACTTGTAAATACAGTCTTTCTTCCAGGATATGAAAGTGTAAAATCTCCATATGACAAGATTGCCATTAGAGCAATTGGCTTTATAAGTCCATCTCCTATAAAAATGACAAAAGGAGTTGGCCATAGTCTATTTATATTGAATCCACCTACATAATCATCCTTATGCTCAAAATATGCAGGACTTATACCTTTATATCCATTTAATAGTATCAATATACTTTCAACCATATGAAAGCCCGCAACAACTGTCATGATATCTGTAACTTGTACTTTGGGTATCCCTACTATTAAACTAAGTAAACAGACTAATCCCCCTCCATAAGCAAAGCACATAAATCTTGGATTAATAAAGGATAAGACTATTGCAGCTGAGAATATATAGATAAAATCCAGAGGTACAATCACTACTTCTAAGTAGATAAAAGCCACTGTAGATATAAGTCCACCTAATAGACCAAATATAGTAGAGTTTAAGGCATTTAATACAAATGAGGATCTATTTATGGACAAGCTATATTGTGATTTTTCTATTTTATAGTATTGGTATAAAATTATCAAAAAAATCGCAATAAAAAAAGGAGAAATAACTGTATTTATTATATCAATTAGTGTAAAATACATAATTTGATATAAACCATACATAGATATATCTCCTTTAAAAATTAGATTTTTCCCTTTATTACCTCTAAAGCCTTTTGTAATTGTAGATCTTGATCAAGATAATCTAGCCCTATGCCTTCAGCTTCTTCTGGCAATTCTACCACTATATCGGGAGTGATGCCTATTCCATGGATATTGGTCCCATTAGGTGTAAAATATTCTGATACTGTAAGCTTGATTCCCGTTCCATCCCCAAGATCTCTTATCCTCTGAACAACTCCCTTACCAAATGTAGTAGTTCCAATCAATTGACCTCTGTTATGATCCTTTATAGCGCCAGCTAAAATCTCAGATGCACTTGCACTACCCTCATTTACTAATACTACTAGTGGCAACTCCGTTTGTTTTCTATCTGATTTCAAATATTCCTTTTGACCATCTTTGGTTTGAGTAAATACTATATCACCCTCACCTAATAATTCATCTGCAATATCTGCACAAATATTCAAAAGTCCGCCTGGATTACTTCTCAAATCAATAATCAAACCTTCTACACCATTATTTTCTAGTCCTTTTAAATTGTCCTTGAAGTCGTCATAGGTTATCTCATCAAATGAAGTTATCCTTAAATAACCAATATTATTATCAATAACGCTAGATTTAACTGTTACGAGTCTAATGATTTCTCTAGTAATTTCTATATCAAGGGTTTCTTTGTCATTGTTTTTGTCAGTTCTTAGTATGGATAAATTTACTTTAGTATTAGGATCCCCTCTCATTATCTTTACAGCCTCATCCATATTCTCCCCATAATACTCTACACCATTTACCTTTACGATTTTATCTCCTGTTTTAAGCCCAGCTCTTTCTCCTGGTGTATCTTCTAGAGGAGATACTATAGTTATTAAGTTGTCTTCTCCAGGTGTGACTATAACGCCTATACCACCATATAATCCCGATGTATCTTCTGTAAAGCTCTTAAACTCTTCATCATTCATATATGCAGAGTAGGGATCATTCAAGGACGCCACCATACCTTTTATTTGACCATCTACCAAATCATCATTATTAACTTCTCTTAGATAATTATTATCTATGTATTTCTTTATACTTGATAATTTGCCAAATTCATTATAATTTTGCGTTAAGGATTGATACTCATCTTTGGAGATTATAACCCGTTCCTTAAATTGTAAGGTTACTAAATTGGTCATTCCAAAAGTAATTACATTTGTTATCAATAATAAAAGCACCACAAAGATTATGGTTCTCTTTCTAGTCATTTACTTCACCTCTGTTGTTTAGGATATAAATCTATTCTATTAAATCAATACATTTATTATACCATTATAACCATAAAATGATAAATTAAAAAGGGGAATCTAATTCCCCTTAATTACTCTTTAGCCATGGTAACGGATCAACATAGGCACCATTTTTTCTTACTTCAAAATGTAGATGCGGACCAGTTGAATTTCCTGTACTACCAGCTTTTGCTATTGTAGCTCCTCTTTTAACATTATCTCCTTCTGAAACTGTTATAGATGAGTTATGTCCATAAAGTGTTACAATTCCTCCACCGTGATCTACCATTACAGCATTTCCATAACCGCCTAACCAACCTGTATAAATGACTATCCCATCAGAAGCTGATGTTATTGGGGTGCCAGTTGGTGCCGGAATATCTATTCCTGTGTGTAGTTTCTTAACCTTGAATATTGGATGTATTCTATAACCATAATATGAACTTATTCTAGAATAGCCTGGTACTGGCCATGCCATTTTACCACCAGAATATGCGCCAGTATTTCTTTGAAGCTTTACTATTTGTGATTCTATTTGCTTTGCATATTCATTTAATTTGTCATATTCTTTTTCAAATGCTTTAGTGTCCTTTTCAAGCTTCGACATTAAATCAGTTTTGGATCTAGTCGCAGTATCTAAGTCCCTTTTTCTTGCTTCTAGCTTTGATTTGGTAACCTCTACTGATGCTCTCTGAGCCTCTAGTTGAACTTTCTTTTCATCAATAGTATCCCTTTGCTCCTTCATAAATCTAATAAGTTCTTTATCATACTCTGCTATTTCTTGAATCATATCTTTACGAGATAAAAAATCCTTAATATTTCCAGATGAAAGTAGAACTTCCAAATAACCTACATTACCGTTTTTATACATTACTCTAATTCTTTGATTGAATGTTTCTTCCTGCTCAGAAAGTTTTGCTTCAGCATCTTCTAGATCAGCAATAGTATCTTCAATATTGACATTCAATATTTTAAGGTCGTTTTCTACCTTGTCCAATTCTAGTGCTGCATTTTCTGCTTTTAAATCCAACTCTTTTATTTGCTTTTCTACATCCTTTTGTTGGCTTTGAATTTGCTTTAAATTCTTTTGAGTTTTATCTATTTGATTTTTTATATTCTGCTGTGTTTTCTTTAAATCAGTAAGTGATTCTCCATAGGCTTGTACAACTGTTGTCGATAATATAAGGATTATCAGTAAATATACGACAAATCTCTTCTTTTTCATATAATACCCCCTAGACATTCAAGAAACGTTTCAATGATAAGAGGCTACCAAGTCCTCCTATTCCTACACCTATTGCCGAAAATATAATTGCTATATCTTTAAATATTAATTTTGGTGCTACTAGAAATACCGCAAACAATGAATATAACCTCTCATTTACAAGGTCGAAGAAATATTCATAACCCAAGTATACAATAAAAATGGAAACCACAGCTCCTATTAAGCCAAACAAAATACCTTCCATTATAAATGGTCCTCTAATATAGTTATTAGTAGCTCCAACATACTTCATTATATTTATTTCTCTTCTTCTAGACGCAACTGTTAACTTAATTGTATTCGAAATGATAAATATAGATACAAATACCAAAATACCGATTACTATAAGTCCTCCAAACCTTATGTAATTAGCAACTATTAATAATTTATCTATAACATCTTTATCATATTTAACTTCTTCAATGCCGTCAAGTGTTTTTAGACTTTTTACTACATTTTCTGCATATTTAATATCTTCAACTTGAATGATATATGAATCAGGTAGTGGATTATTATTTTCTAAACCATCCAATAGATATGCTTCTTCACCCCACTCATCTTTAAATTGCTTAAGTGCTTGGTCTTTTGATTGAAACATTATGGAAATAACACCTGGGTTTTTCTTGGCTGTATCTTCAATATTTGACAATATGTCATCTGACAAATCATCCTCAAGAAACACTTGAATTTCGTCAAATTTTGTCGTTGTATCCAATACAAAGTTGTTTATACTAAGTATCAGTATTAGAATTATTCCAAGTATCATTAGTACAGCAGAAATTGAGCTTATAGAAGCTATTCCCATTCCTCTATTTCTCCACATTCCTTCAAAGCCTTGTTTGATAGTATTTTTAAATATTTGGAACTTCAATAGTATAACCACCCTTCTGTTCATCTCTAGCAACTCTTCCATCCTCTAGGGCAATTACTCTTTTCTTCATACTATTTACGATATCCCTTGCATGAGTTGCCATTAGGATTGTCGTACCTCTTCCATTTATGTCGATTAGTGCCTTCATTATTTCCCATGCAGTTTCGGGGTCTAGATTCCCAGTGGGCTCGTCTGCTATTAATACAGGTGGATTGTTTACTATTGATCTAGCTATAGATAC
>CAYZZR010000006.1:24230-25803 GCA_964482775.1 uncultured Tissierella sp.
TCCTCCTGATAATTGGTCAGGGTAGCTTGATGCCTTTCTACTTAGGTCCACCATAGTAAGTACCATAGGTACTCTTCTCCTGATCTCCTTTGGATGTGCTCCTATTATCTCCATAGCAAAAGCCACATTTTCATAAACAGTTTTATTTGGTAGTAGTCTAAAATCTTGAAAAACCACCCCAATGTTTCTTCTTATATAGGGGACTCGTCTATTTGGAACCTTAGTTATATCTAAATCCTTTAAGTAAATTCTACCTTCAGATACCTCTTCTTCTTTTAAAAGCAATTTTATTAGTGTGGATTTTCCCGCACCACTCGAGCCAACTAAAAAAACAAATTCACCCTTACTTATTTCTAAATTTATATTAGTTAGCGCATTTACTCCATTTGGATATGATTTGCTAACATTTATCAATTTAATCAAATTTTCCACCTCAGTTTTCTATCACCATTTAACATTATTTTTTTACATTCTCTTAATGTTATATTATAATATAAAATGAAGGATAAATAAACTGTTTGAGGTGATTTATTTGGATAAAAAAAATTTAAGGAAGGAAATCCTGACTAAAAGAGCCGAATTGGTCAAGTATGGTAAGTTTTCCCTTAGTAAGAAAGTTATCGAAAATTTAGTAAATACAGAATACTATAAAGATGCTAAGAATATTATGACTTTTATTAGCTTTGGAAGCGAAATAGATACTCACCAATTTATAAAGGAAGCTATCGAAGAAGGTAAAAACATTTTTGTTCCAGTTACTTTTCATGAATCTAGAGAAATGAAACCATCCTTATTGAAGAGTTTTGACGAATTAGAAAATGGATATTTTAATATTTTAACGCCAAAAGAAGAATTTATTAGATATATTGATCCCTTGGAAATTGATTTGGTAATAGTTCCAGGAGCAGTTTTTGACAGAAGGGGCTATAGAATCGGTTATGGTGGAGGTTTCTATGATAGGTTCCTATCTTCCAAGATTAGAAAGGATACCTCAAAAATTGCTATAGCTTTTGAATTACAAATTGTTGACAATGTTCCTACTGAAGATTATGATATTCCAGTGGATTTTATAGTTACAGAAAATGAAATTATTGATTGTAAATAGTTTCAAAATACTATTATTTCACAATTTTAATGGTATAATAGAAAAGTAAAATTTGTTGTCTAGGAGGATATAACAATGAGTAGAACTATTGGCACTACAGTTAGAGGAATTAGAACTCCTATTGTAAAGGAGGGTGATGATTTAATCAATATAGTAGTTGACTCTGTATTAGAAGCTATAAATAGCGATAACATAAAACTTAGAGATAAGGATGTTATTGGAATAACAGAATCATTAGTTGCTAGAGCTCAAGGTAACTATGCTACAGTTGAGGCTATAGGTAAAGATGTTGCCGACAAATTCCCTGAGGATATAGGTATTGTATTTCCTATATTAAGCAGAAACCGATTCTCTATATTATTAAAAGGAATAGCTAAGAGCAATAGGAAAATTCATTTATTGTTAAGTTATCCTTCAGATGAAGTTGGAAATCACTTAATGGATATAGATAAAATGGATGAATTGAAA
>CAYZZR010000007.1:0-25421 GCA_964482775.1 uncultured Tissierella sp.
ATACCCAAAATGGGGGGAATCCAGCCGTTTTAATATATAAAAATGTAGTATTAATACGAGTTGTAGAGTTCTGCAACGAGCTATTTTTCATATAAGTTAGGGGGAAAAGTAATGAAAAAAGTAATTTTAACACAAGAGGCACCAGCAGCTATTGGGCCATATTCACAGGCAATTGAAGTTAATGGTATGATTTATACATCAGGACAGCTTCCGATTAATCCAGAAACAGGAGTAATGCCAACTGATGTGGAGTCACAGACTGAACAATCTCTAAAAAATGTATTTGCCATTTTAAAGGAGGCTGGAGTAGATTCTTCAAATGTAGTTAAGACTACAGTTTTTATCAAGGATATGAATGATTTCCCAAGAATAAACAAGGTTTATGAGAAGTTTTTCACTGAAAGCTATCCAGCCAGATCATGTGTAGAAGTAGCTAGGCTACCAAAGGATGCTCTTGTAGAGATAGAAGTTGTAGCAACTAAATAATGTATGAATAATTTAAAAGAAGAAATCCTAAATTAAGGATTTCTTCTTTTTTTTCTTTTTTTGCAGTACTATTTATATTTTTTACGTTATTATTATTGTAGAGAGGAGGGGAGGCATGAATAGCGAAGAAGAATTAATAAAAAATGCAGCATGTGGAGATGAGCTTTCCTTTTCAAGGCTTGTTGATAAGTACAAAAACTATGTATTTGCTATTATTTTAAATTTTGTCAAAGACAATCAAGAAGCTGAGAATATTGCACAGGAAGTATATCTGCAAATTTATGTCTCCTTGCCTAAATATGATCAAAATAATTTTAAGGGCTGGATTGGACGTATATCAACAAATAAGTCCATAGATTGGCTTAGAAAGAAAAAGGCAAGAGTAAAGGAGGAAGTACTTGAGGATAGTAGTATTGAAAACTTTGAGGCAAATCAAGCTATCAATCCTGTGGAGCTATTAGTTGAAAAGGAAAAACAAGAGGAGTTAAAAAGAGCCTTAGATAATATTCCTGAAATATACAAGAATACTTTGGAGAAATTTTATTTTCAAGAAAAGTCCTATGAGATAATAGCCAAGGAAGATGATGTGACTATAAAGACAGTAGCCTCAAGGCTATATAGAGCAAAGATACTCTTAAAAGAGAAATGGAGGGATGGAAATGAAACATTATGATTATGTTGAGTGGTTACTCTATAAAACAAAAGCACTATCTGATGAAAGATTAGAGGAAATGGAAGAACATCTATATAATTGTCATATGTGCATGGACATCTTCTTGTCTCTAATAGATGATGCTGAGCTAGAAAAAGCTGAAAAGATGATAGCAGAAAATTTTACATCCAGGTTAATGATTAATCTTTCTAAAAAGAAGCTCAAGAAAATTGAGCCTAAGAATAAAAAGAAGTCATTCAACTATGAATTTGGATACTATGTAGCTATTGCCTCAGTGACAATATTCCTATCTTTAGGAGGCTTTTATACTAATTTAGTAGATGCTGTACCAAAGGTAGTAGAGTCCATCAAAATCGACGAGGACAGACCAAATTTGGTAGGGAATCTTACTGATAATATAGTGAATTCAACATCAAGCTTTATATTGAGATTTGAAAATGTGGATAGAATTAAGGAGGTAAAGTAATGAGAGATAAAAGTAAGTTTGTTGCATTTATATTGGCTGCAATTCCAGGATTAGCTCATTTATATGCTGGATTTAAGGAAAGGGCTATCATATTCTTTATGATTTTCACGGGAATAGTAGTTGGGAGCATGGGTTTATATATTGCTGGATTTGATGGCGAATTTGCTTTCTTAATTGTTGTATTAGCTTATCCAGTAATTTGGCTAGTGGCTCTGATAGATATGTTTTCAACATGGAAGAAAGTAGAGTTAAGGCAGCTTTATAACAATGGAGAGTCAGGGCTTAATATAGAAGAAGACAGTAAAATGAATAAAAAAACCATTACTATGGCACTTTCTATAATTCCTGGAGCAGGTCACATGTATTTAGGTTATCAGAAAAAAGGGTTACTAATAATGGGAGCATTTATGTTTTCTATATTTTTTATGGGCTGGTTAAGAATTTCCTTTTTGTTGTTTTTATTGCCCTTGATATGGTTTTATAGTTTCTTTGATGCCTTGCATACAGTAGAAGGTACAAAGGAAAATGTCAGGGATGATGAACTAGAGTTACCAAAGATAAAACCTGAATTTGTAGGTTATGGCTTAATAGCCATGGGACTAATTATAATTATTGAAAGAATATTGTATCCTTTGATTAGTTATGAGATTAGAAGCTATATACAGACCTCAATAGTATCATTGATATTTATTGCAGGAGGTATAGGTATTATAAATAAGAATAAAAAGAGCATAGAAACAAGTGATATAGAGCTAATAGAAGTTGAGGGGGAAGAGGATCATGAAGATTAAAAGAGTTGGAACTATCAGCCTCGCTGTAGCCCTAATAGCTCTTGGGATTTTAATATTTATCTCACAGATAAGCAATGTATATACCTTAGATTTAGCATTAAAGATGTGGCCTATAATTTTGATACTATTGGGTCTAGAGATTTTATGGTGTAGATTTGCTTCAAAGGATGAAGAGGTAGTTGTAAAGTATGATATAGTAAGTATATTTTTAGTATTTATTATTCTTTTTACAAACCTTACACTATATGCAATGCTTGAAATAGGAATTATAGAAAAGATTAGAGAAATGATTATTTAATTTGAATTATGTCGAAAAAGAACCTAAAGGTTCTTTTTCTTTCTTGACTTTAAAACCTAAATTTGATACATTAGTAAGAAAATTAATATTCGCAAATACTATATATATCAAAGATAATAAGGAGGAGTTCAATTTGCAATTTGTTGGTGATGGTTTAACATTTGATGATGTTCTTTTAGTTCCAGGTAAATCAGAGGTATTACCTAGAGAAACGAAGACTTCAACCTTTTTAACAAAGAAAATAAAACTTAATATACCTTTGATGAGTGCTGGTATGGATACAGTAACAGAATCAAGAATGGCTATTGCTATGGCTAGAGAAGGTGGAATAGGTATTATTCATAAAAATATGTCAATTGAGGAACAAGCTATGGAGGTTGACAAGGTAAAAAGATCAGAGCATGGTATCATTACAGATCCATTCTTCTTATCTCCAATTCACAATGTTTCAGATGCTTTAGAATTGATGGAAAGGTATAGAATATCTGGAGTTCCTATAACAGATGATAGTGGAAAACTAGTAGGAATAATAACCAATAGGGATATAAGGTTTGAGACAGAAACATCTAAGAAAATAGATGATGTTATGACTAAGGAAAATCTTATAACTGCTAAGATGGGTATCTCCATGGATGATGCTTTAGATACAATGAAAAAGCATAAAATTGAAAAATTACCATTAGTTGATGATGAATTTTTACTTACAGGATTGATTACTATAAAGGATATAGAAAAAACTATACAATATCCAAACTCTGCCCGTGATAGTAGTGGAAGACTTCTTGTTGGTGCAGCAGTAGGAATTACTGGCAATATGTTGGAGCGTGTAGCAGCCCTTGTAAAATCAAAGGTAGACGTTGTTGTACTAGATACAGCTCATGGCCATTCTAAGGGTGTTATGGAAGCCGTTAAGAAAATTAAAAATGAATTTCCTAACTTACAGGTTATTGCAGGTAATGTAGCTACTAAAGAGGCTACTGAGGATCTTATTGCAGCTGGTGCAGATGCAATCAAGGTAGGAATTGGACCTGGTTCTATATGTACAACAAGAGTTGTTACTGGTATTGGTGTTCCTCAAATTACTGCAGTAATAAATTGTGCTGAGGGAGCAAGAGAATCTGGTGTTCCAATAATTGCAGACGGAGGAATCAAGTATTCTGGAGATATTACAAAGGCAATAGCTGCAGGTGCAAATGTAGTTATGGCAGGATCTCTATTTGCAGGAACAGATGAAAGCCCTGGAGAAGATATTATACTTGAAGGTAGAAGATATAAGGTGTACAGAGGAATGGGTTCTTTAGGTGCTATGGACGCAGGTAGTGGAGATAGATATTTCCAAGAAAATGCTAAGAAATATGTGCCTGAAGGTGTTGAAGGTAGAGTACATTTCAAAGGCTCATTAGGTGAAGTGGTTTATCAATTAATTGGTGGACTTAAATCAGGAATGGGATATTGTGGTGCAAAAACTATTGAAGACCTTCAAGAAAAGGCTAAATTTATGAAGATAACATCTGCTTCTTTAATTGAAAATCATCCACATGATATTCAAATTACAAAGGAATCTCCAAATTATTCAAGAAAATAATTTATAAATCCACTAATTGCTTTTGAGCATTTAGTGGATTTATTTTCAAAGTTTTTTTGAATAAATATTCTTCCTATACTAAATACTATTTATGAATCTATCTAAAAAAGGAGGCTAATGATATGCGTTCAGGATTAATACCAACAGTATTAGGGACAGCAGTAACTGGAGCAACTTTGTATAGAAATGGCCAAGATGTTTTGAAGCGAGGTAAAAGTAAGAGGAATATGGGCGCAATGGTGGCAACTGGACTATTGGGCTTTGGTTTAGCTCATGTTCTTCTAGGAAGCATTGAGATGTTTAGAGATTAGATAGAATTCAATATATAGTTCGCTCTTTAAGGCTCCTATTAACTATTAGGAGCCTTAAAGTTATATTATTTGTATATTCAATTACTTCACAAACTGATATTATTAATTTAAGGGGGAATAATATGCTAATTGATAGAAAGAAAATCATATTTTTAAAAATTTTATCCACTTTAATACTATTTATTGCTGCTATAAAATATGAAAATGCATTCAAGAGTAGGACAATCATATTTATCCTTTTATTTTTAATATATATAATTATAAATATCAGTAGGTATTTCTTAAATGGACGAAAATATTCAATTATGTCTCTTATATTTGAACTATCTATTATCTACTTCTTTGAATACAACTCAAGATATCAGGTGAATTATATATTTCATATTTTCTATTTTTTATTGCTAATCGAAATACCATTACGTCTAAACAGCAAGGATAGTTTAATTTTAAGTGTTTTCTCAATTGTCATTTCAAGTATCAAATTCGTAAGGCTTTTATATTTGAAACCTAGCTTTGGCAACATTTCTCAAGGCATTTTCTTTCTACTAACTGGTATATTTATAGCATTAATTATGAATTTTTTAAAATTTTATAAGGAAGAAGAAGAAAAAAAAGCTAAATTGAATAAGCAGCTAGTTGAGGCAAATATTAGATTAAATGAAATGTCTATTATTGAAGAAAGAAACAGAATATCTAGAGATTTGCACGATACTATAGGTCATGGATTGACTGGTACCATTATGGGTCTAGAGATGGTACAAGTACTTATAGATGAGGATTTGGAAAAGGCAAGAGATATGATTATAGAGTTGAAGAATAGCTCCAGAGAGAATCTAGTTAAGGTTAGAGAGGTTGTTAGTGCATTAAATCCAAATGAGAATATCTCTAAAGGAGTCGAATCAATCCATGAACTCATTAGCTCTTTTAAAGCTAAGTCAAATATAGATATAGATTTTCTTATAGAAGGTAGCCCAAAAAAGATGAATCCTAGTATAAATGTTGTTATATACAGAATAATTCAAGAGGGGCTAACTAACTCCATAAGACATGGAAAAGCAAGCAAAATCAGGATTGATTTATCATATGAACCAAAGGATATTAAGCTTAATATAAAAGATAACGGATTTGGTTCAAATGATATAATTAAAGGCTTTGGATTAAAATCCATGGAGGATAGGGTGTTTTCTTTAGGAGGGAGCATATCCTTTATGGTCAAGGATGGATTTAGTATTGTTGCAAGTATACCACTGGAGGTAGAAGATGATTAATATAGTAATAGTAGATGATCAAAGCATACTAAGAGAAGGGCTTAAGCTTGTGCTTTCTAAGGTGGAAAAATTCAATATTATTGGAACTGGAGAAAATGGAAAGGATGCATATAATTTATGCAAAGACAATCATGTAGATGTAGTCCTAATGGATATAAAGATGCCTATTATGGATGGAGTTGAGGCAACTAAGCTTATAAAAAGAGACTTTCCTCATATAAATATAATAATATTGACTACCTTTAATGATGATGAATATATATTTGAAGCCCTTAAATACGGAGCATCTGGTTATCTATTAAAGGATGCTACAATGGACAAAATTGAGGAAGCTATCAATGAGGTCTATAAGGGTGGAGCGTTGATTCAGCCTGATGTCGCAAAAAAGATGGTGAATATGTTTACTAAGATGACTAAGAATGGATCACAAATAGATACAAGGGTAGATGAACTCACCCATAGGGAAAAGGATATATTGAGAAACCTTGGGGAAGGCAAAGCCAACAAGGAAATAGCAGAAATTCTGTATATAAGTGAAGGAACAGTTAAAAATCATATAACATCAATTCTTAGTAAGCTTGACTTAAGGGATAGGACACAACTAGCTATTTTTGCTGTTAAGAATAATATTTAATAGAAGATATGACAAAGGTCATGGGTCATTTCAAATTAATAGGAAAATAGTTAGAAGAAAGCATTTCATTTTTACAATATACTATCCTTAAGGAGAGTGAATAAAATGAAAAAAACAATTTTAGGAATATTTATATTATTATTAGGAATATTTACCCTTGCTTGTAGTCAGAGTAATTTAGAAAACTATAAGGATGCATTGATTAAGACTGATTCTATAACAAAGGGAACAGAGACTATGGAAGTCAATGTTTTTACTGATTATAACACTGAAGGCTTAAATGAGGAAGATATTAGACTTATCAAGTCATTTGAGAAAGTGGATTTCACACTAAAGAGCAACTTTGACAATGAAGCAGATAAATATATGGCAAGTGGATATATGAACTTTGCTAACCTAGGATATGATTTTAAAGCCTATGGTATAAATGGCAAAAAATATATTGAACCATATTTCTTAAATCTTAAGGATAAGAAATACATTGAAATAAAAGAAGGTGAGTTTTCGCCACAAAAAGATATATCAATAGATTTATTTGAGGAAATAGGAGCTAAGTGGAATGAGCTAATTAATGAAGATAATGTAATTAAAGGCGAAAATGTATTGGTATCAACCGATGATGGAGAGGTTAAATCAAAAGAATTCACAATAGACTTAAAGGATGAGCAATTGAGGGAGTTTTTATTATATATAGTTGGAATCTTTGAGAAAAACGATGAATATATGCAAGTCTTCCAACAAGTAACCTATCTATCAGATGGAGAAAATATGACAGAGGAAGAAAAGGAAGAAGTCTATGAAGAATTATTTGTGGAATTAAAGAAGTTCATAGAAGAAACTGAAAACCTCAATCTTTTTTATAAGGCTTATATCGATATAGATGGTTATATAGTTCAGGAAGATATAAGATTTAGCTTTGGAAATGAAGCTATAGAATCTGGAGAACTTAAGAACTTTGAATTTAGTATGACCAATAAGATGTCAAATATAGAGAAGGATCAAGAATTTGATTTTATAGAGCCAAGACCAGAGGAGTATATAAGTATAGATGAAATTGATTTTGAAGCTATAATGAATCCTCAGGGGGAGGGTAAATAAGTGACTATTTTAGATATAAGAAATATTAGCAAGGAATTTAAGGAAATCAAAGCTGTAAATGATCTAAGTTTTTCTATAGCTGAAGGCGAGATATTTGGGTTTCTTGGACCTAATGGAGCAGGAAAGTCTACTACAATATCCATGATATCAACTTTGATTAGACCTGATAGTGGAGATATTTTATATAAAGATTCAAGTATATTGACAAAGCCTGAGTTTCTGGAAAAGGACTTAGGCCTTGTTCCTCAGGATATAGCTCTTTATCCTAGCTTGAGTGCTTATGATAATCTGAAGTTTTGGGGTCATGTTTATGGGATTAGAGGAAAGGATTTAGCTTATAGAATTCAAGAAATTGCTGAATTAATTGGTCTATCAGACAGGCTAAAGGATAGAGTTGACAAATACTCAGGTGGTATGAAGAGAAGATTGAACATTGGGGTGGCTCTTATTCATAAGCCAAAGCTATTGATAATGGATGAGCCAACTGTTGGTATTGATCCACAATCTAGAAATCATATATTGAATACAGTTAAGATGCTAAATAAGGAAGGTATGACCATAATTTATACTTCTCATTATATGGAAGAGGTTGAAGAACTTTGTGATCGTATTTGCATTATGGACAAAGGAAAACTTCTAGCTAGTGGAAACAAGGATGAGTTGATAAAACTAGTCAATGGTAGAGAAAAAATTGATGTTACCTTTACTTCTCTGGATGAGGAAATAACTCAAAGGATGAAGAAGCTTTCATATATTGGAGATATGACAATAATGGATAATCATGTCAGTATAATAAGTGAAAAAGCAGAAAACCTTATGGGCGATTTAATTCAGATAATAAAGGATACAAATAGCAAAATTTTGTCAATAGATGTTAAGAAACCAACCTTGGAAACAGTATTTCTGCACTTAACAGGCAGAGCTCTTAGGGATTAGGTGATGAAATGAAAATTAGGGATATTATTATTAAGGATTTAAGAGTAGCACTTAGTGATAGATCAGCTATTCTCTTACTAATCGTTATGCCAATTGTGCTTATGTCCATATTAGGTTTTTCGCTTACCTTCTCCTTCCAGGAATTCTCAGATATTGAAAGGGTAAAAGTAGCTATAGTAAAGGAATATGATTTAGAGTTAGAAAAAACGGAGCTTCTAAATATGATACCAGAGTCTGCAGATGTCGACATTAAAGAAATAGACTTTGGAGATTTTAATCTTGAAAACATATTTTTTGAAGATTTCCTGGGAAATAGTGAAATAAAGGAGATTATTGAGTATCAAATAATGCCGAAGGATGAAGCGACTAGATTACTTGAAAATAAGAAGATAACAGCTATAGTTATTCTTCCTAAGGGTTTCATAAGGGATACTATGATCAACTTTGGGACTAGTTTTAGAAATATAGTAGAAATCCAAGTTATTGGACGTACAGATAAAAATATTGGAACTACCATTATAGAAGAGGTCACAAGAGGATTTACTGATATTCTAAATTATGAGATTTCATCAAAGAATTCTTTTACGAGAATGTACAATCAGTTGGATATAGAAGAAGACATAGGAGGGCACATAGAGCCTCTTATGGAACGTATCAGTGATATATTAGTAACAGAAAGGCCAGAGATAGAATATGAACCATTAAATGATAGACCAGCCATGACATCAAGAGCTTATTATGCATTAGCTATGACAGCTATGTTTGTATTGTTTGGAGCTGGTTATGGGAGCAAATTCCTTCTTGAAGAAAAACGAATGAAGACCTATGACAGAATGGCTGCCAGTGGAGTAAAAAAATCAGCAATAGTTATTGGCAAAGCAACTACTATGTTTTTTATAATACTACTACAGATGCTAGTCTTGTATATATTTTCAACTATTGTTCTTAAGGTTGAATGGGGTTCAATTGATACTTTGTTATTAATTTTTATAGCATCAGCATTTGCAGTGGCTGGACTTGGAATCTTATTGGCAACCATAGTTTATTCTTCAAACAGCTATAATATTGGAAACCTATTTACTTCATTTTTGGTTCAAGTCTTATCAGTATTAGGTGGAAGTATGATACCTATAGAAGCAATGCCGTCTTTTGCTAGACTAGCAAGTAACTTTACACCAAACGGACTGCTTCTAAAAGCCTTAATGAAAAATTATTATGGATATAGAATAGGAGAATTTTTTGAGTATATATTAGGCTTATTCCTATTTGGTCTTGTGTTTTCAATGATTTCAGTATTTATCTTAAAAAATGAAGGGAAGTGTAGACATGTCGAGCATACTAATGCTAAAATTGATGCAATTTAAGAGAGATATAATGGTAGTATTGCTTATGGCCGCACTTTCAATTGGCTTTATATTTGTACTAGGAGGACCAAATATGGGAGCCAGCAGGTATAAGATATTGCTTGCTAGTGACCAAATCTCACCTTCATACAATAGGTTCCTAGAAGAACTTAGGAAGAACAAGACATATGATTTTGAAGAAGTTAGTTATGATGAGATGAAAGCAGATATAGAAGAAGGGAAGATTCTTGCAGGGATTCACTATAAAGAAGATTCAATCTCTATTTTAAAAACCAAAGAGGATGTAAATATATACATCTTAGAAAATTTAGCTTCTAATACAATCTTTAATATTGAATCATCAACAAATATAGCAAAAGAAATAGTAGCATATTTAAATGAGCTTAAACCTATAAATATAAATGGTGTAGAGGAAACAGTATATACTGATTTGATGGACTCTTTAGCTAATAGAAAATCCATGATAGTAAGAAAGAGCTTCCTAAATACAGATGCGAAATTTGAGTATGATAATTTTAAACATATAACCATAGGAATGATACTATTTATGTCCATGTTTACAGTAGTCTTTGGCATAGGCTCCATCTTAGAAGACAAACAGTATAACACATGGAACAAGATGATCATATCTCCTTTGACAAGATCACAAGTCTTAGGAGGCAATCTAATTGCAACATTTATAGTAGGTGCAGTTCAAATCCTTCTTTTAATGCTTCTTACAAACTATTTAATGGGTATGGATTGGGGCCACAGTGACAAGTTTATTTGGATAATTTTAATAGGATTGTTGTTTGTTCTTACAACAACTAGTATTGGCTTGTTTCTAGCAGGAATAGTCAAGACCCATGAACAGTTATCTACCATTACACCTATTTTATTAACAAGCACATCTATGCTTGGAGGGGCCATGTGGCCACTGGAAATAGTAGAGGTTAAAGCAATAAGGTTTTTAGCAAATTTTACTCCTCAAAAATGGGCAATTGAGGGAATGGAACAAATCGTAATGTATAATGCTGATATAATGGATGTATTACCTAATATGGGAGTTTTAATATTGATGAGCTTAGTGTTTTTTACTCTAGGCGTTAGGATGGTTAAAGCATAGTTTATAGTTGGTTAACATTAAGGACATATTCTTATATTATCATAAGAATATGTCCTTAAATTTTACACAGAATTTACAATTCAAAGGAGTTTTCAAGATATACTATTTTACATTATTGTGATATTATAGCCATATGGAAAGGTGATATAGATGAAAATTGGATTAGATGTGGGTTCAACTACATTAAAATGTGTAGTATTGGATGATAAGGATAATTTGGTGTTTCATTCCTATGAAAGACATTATTCTCAAATTACACAAAAGACTGCTAAATTATTGAATCAGGTCAAGGAAACGTTTGCAGAGGAAGATGACTTTCAATTATGTATTTCAGGCTCAGCGGGTATGGGTTTAGCTGAAAGCTGTGATATACCATTTATACAAGAAGTTTACTCCACAAGAATAGCGGTAAAAAGGCTAGTACCACATACAGATGTGGTTATAGAGCTTGGTGGAGAGGATGCAAAAATATTATTTTTAACTGATGGATTAGAGGTCAGGATGAATGGATCTTGTGCAGGTGGCACCGGTGCCTTTATAGATCAAATGGCTTCACTTTTAAATATAAGCCTCGTTGAGATGAATGAACTTGCGAAAGACTATAATAAGATTTATACCATAGCATCAAGATGTGGGGTTTTTGCAAAAACTGATGTACAGCCATTATTAAATCAAGGGGCCAATAAAAAGGATATTTCAGCCAGCATATTTGCAGCAGTGGTAAATCAAACTATTGCAGGCTTAGCTCAAGGAAGAGAGATAAAAGGACAAATTGTCTATTTAGGTGGACCTTTAACATTTTTCTCACAACTAAGAGAAAGCTTTGATTATATATTGGATTTAAAAGGTATATGTCCTGAAAATTCTTTGTATTTTGTTGCTTTAGGTGCTGCATTTACGGATTTAAGCGAAAGTATCAACATAAGTGAAATGGTAGATAAAATCAGTAACTATAAAGCAGAGGGTAACTATGCAAGCTCCATGACTTTATTTGAAGATCAAGATGATTATGATGAGTTTTTCAAAAGACATTCATTGGAAAAAGTTGATTATAGTGATCCAAATACATATTCAGGAGATGCATTCTTAGGTATTGATGCTGGTTCGACTACGGTTAAAGCAACTATAATAGATGAAAATGAAGAAATACTTTATTCCAAATACTTACCTAATAGCGGCAATCCTGTGCCTATAATAAAAGACTTCTTGATTGAATTCTACGAGAAATATCCAAATGTAAATATTAAATCTTCAGCTGTAACGGGCTATGGAGAGGATATAATTAAAAGTGCATTCAAAGTTGATTTTGGATTAGTAGAAACTATATCTCACTATACAGCTGCAAAGAAGTTTAAACCAGATGTAGATTTTATTATAGACATAGGTGGACAGGATATAAAATGCTTTAAGATTAGAAATGGAGTTATAGATAATATATTTTTAAATGAAGCTTGTTCTTCTGGCTGCGGTTCATTTTTACAGACATTTGCTGGGGCCTTAAATTATTCTATAAGTGATTTTGCCCAATTGGGACTAAAATCTGACAAACCGGTTGATTTAGGTTCTAGATGTACAGTCTTTATGAATTCCTCTGTAAAGCAAGCTCAAAAGGATGGAGCAAGTATAGAAAACATATCAGCAGGCTTATCCCTCAGTGTTGTAAAGAATGCTATCTATAAGGTTATAAGAGCATCATCTGCAGATAGCTTAGGAAACAATATTGTTGTACAAGGTGGAACTTTCCATAATGATGTGGTTCTAAGAGCCTTTGAAAAGGAGATTGGTCGAAATGTAGTTAGACCCAACATCTCTGGTTTGATGGGTGCTTATGGAGCAGCTCTCTATTCCAAAGAAAACAATAAGGATAAGAGTGAATTGTTATCCCTTGAAGCATTGAAAAACTTTACACACACAGCCAAGGGTATTACCTGTGGTTTATGTAATAATAACTGCAAGCTGACAGTCAATACCTTTGATGATCAACGCAAACTTATAGCAGGCAATAGATGTGAGAGACCAATTGCAAAGAAAAATAACAATATAAAGTACAATCTCTTTGACTACAAATTATCCTTGTTAGAGGAATATAAACCTGTAAAAGGGAGAAGAGGACAAATTGGAATACCTATGGGATTGAATATGTATGAATTATTGCCATTCTGGCATAAACTATTTACAAGCCTTGGCTTTGAAGTAATTACATCTCCTCGCTCAAACAGAGAATTATATTTGAAGGGTCAACACACTATTCCTTCAGATACTGTATGCTTCCCTGCCAAGCTAATGCATGGGCATATTGAGTATTTATTGGATAAGGGTGTGGAAACCATATTTTACCCTTGCTTAACATATAATGTAAATGAAGGAAAAGGAGATAATCATTTTAACTGTCCTGTAGTAGCATATTATCCTGAGGTAATCAAAGGGAATGTAGAAGCCATAAATAACATAAGGTTTATCTACGATTATCTTGGTATCCATAGAAAAAAAGACTTCACCAAGAATATTCATAGAATATTAGAAGAAAATTTTGGCTACTTTTCACCCTTTGAAATAAAAACAGCAGTAAACAATGCATATGAGGAATATGATTCTTATATGAAGAAGATAGTAGATATGGGAAAAAGCTTTGTAGATATCGGTGAAGCAAATGACTTACAGATTATTATTTTAGCTGGAAGACCCTATCATATAGATCCAGAAATAAATCACGGAATTGCGAAACTGATTACAGAATTTGGAGTGGTCGTAGTAAGTGAGGATGCTGTTAGTTATATGGCAGAGAAGATTCCAACAGATGTCCTAAATCAATGGACATATCATGCAAGATTGTATGCAGCTGCTAATTATATCAAGGATAAGCCAAATATGAATCTTATTCAGCTTGTATCTTTTGGATGTGGTCTTGATGCAGTCACAACAGATGAAGTTCAAAGCATACTTGATGAAGAAGGCAAGATTTATACTCAAATTAAAATTGATGAGATAACTAATTTAGGGGCGGTAAAGATTAGGATTAGAAGTTTACTTGCAGCTATTGAACAAAGAGAAGAGAAGGTGATTAGTTTTGCGTAATACTAATAAGGTAATAGAATTCACAAAGGAAATGAAAAAGGATTACACAATATTAGCACCGGAGATGCTACCTATTCATTTTTCTATGTTGAAATTTGTTTTTAATAATCATGGATATAAATTTGAAGTGTTGCATAATGCTGGAAACTCAGTAGTTCAAGAGGGCTTAAAATATGTTCATAATGATACCTGTTACCCGGCCTTGCTGGTAATTGGTCAGATGATAGATGCCTTGAAAAGTGGTCAATATGACGTAGATAGAACTGCTCTTATGATAACACAGACTGGTGGCGGATGTCGTGCATCAAATTATATTTTTCTATTGAGAAAAGCTTTGATTAAGGCTGGTTTTGAAAATATACCTGTAATATCACTTAATGCTTCAGGTTTTGAAAAGAATAGTGGCTTTAAGTTTACCACAAAGATGCTCAGACAGGCTTTAGCAGTGGTGGCATATGGAGATTTGTTAATGCTACTTGATAACCAAGTGAAGCCATATGAAATAACTAAGGGTAACAGCAATAGTCTAGTAGAAAAATGGATTAACAAATTGTCTGATGAGTTTTCATTGGATAAGGGATACAGATACAATGAAATTAAAGAAAATATGGATAAAATTACAGAGTCCTTTGCAAATATTCCAAGATCAGATGAAAAGAAGGTAAAGGTTGGAATTGTGGGAGAAATCTATGTAAAATATTCAAGTCTCGGTAACAATAATCTGGAACAATTCCTCTATGAAGAGGACTGTGAAGTCATGGTTCCTGGTTTGATGGGATTTTTAATGTACTGTGTAGAAAATGGAATTATAGATACAGCTCTTTATGGTGGTGGATATATCAAGAGTGCTGTGTCAAAGAAAGTTAATGAATATCTAATAAAAATTGAAGGTGCTATGATTGACTCTCTTAGAAAGCACGATGGCTTTGTAGCTCCTACTGGGTTTAAACACCTTAAAACCTTAGGGGATAAAGTAATAGGCTTAGGAACTAAAATGGGAGAGGGCTGGTTGCTGCCAGCTGAAATTATGGAATTGATACAGATTGGATATGAAAATGTAATTTGTGCTCAACCCTTTGGGTGTTTACCAAACCATATAATTGGCAAAGGCTTGATTAGAAAGATAAAAGGCTTGCATGAAAATGCAAATATTGTACCCATAGACTATGATCCAGGTGCAACAAAGGTAAATCAAGAAAATAGAATAAAGCTAATGCTAGCTGTTGCAAAGGAAGCCTTACAAACTGAAATATTGCTAGAGGAGCACTTAAGCTTTGCAAATACCTTAGAAGATACAATGCTTGTTACAGCCGATTAAAGGACAAAATAGAAGGAGAAATCCTTCTTTTTTTGTTAAGTTTATTTGTGTTAAATAATTATTAAGCAATAAATTGGGTATTAGATACATATTCATGTTATTAGATGCTAAAGGGGGTTATGAAATGTGGACTAGAGTTGATATAAAAAACTATGCCAAGGATTTTTTGAAAAAGCATTACTGGAAGGCTTTTTTGGTATGCTTGATATTTACAATACTTACAGGGGATCATTTTAATTCCGATTCAAACAATAATAATTATAGGGACTACAATAATCCTTATATTGAGGAAACTATATTGGATAATAGACTTATACCAGTTGAAACAACATATGATGGATTGAACTTCTTCTTAGATATGTTTGGTTGGTTCCCAATAGCCTTTATTGGTATGGGTATGTTTACAATGATGCTTATTATTTGGATTGTAATTGCTTTGTTTTTAAATCCACTCCTCAGTGTAGGGAAGAATAGGTTCTTTTTAAACGGTTTTAAAGGTGATGTAGATATAAAATATCTATTCTCAACCTTCAACAGTGAAGAATTCTGGGGAATTTTCAAATGTATGTTTATAACAGGACTTTATAATTTTTTATGGTTTTTATTACTAATAATTCCAGGTATAGTAAAGTCTTATGAGTATTATTTTGTACCATATATTTTAACTAAGGAGCCTAATTTAACTGCAGCTGAGGCAATACAGAGAAGTAGAGAGCTGACTGATGGTGAGAAGTGGAATATGTTTGTTCTAGATTTATCCTTTATAGGCTGGTATATATTAGGCGGACTATTTTTTGGAATTGGTGGTATATTTGTAAATCCATACAAGGAAGCAACCTATGCAAGACTATATAATCTTTTATCAGGAAATGATAGTGATTTTGATGAGGAGCATATACTAGATACTATTGAATAATAAGAAAAGGGGTGGTAATTAACCACCCCCTTGCATTTATCTTATAAAATTGTCAATGGTTTCTCTCATTTCATCATTCAATATATTGGAATTTCTACTTAGAGCATGGATAAATGATTGTAGCAACTCTGCTAAATAGGATTCAGGATATTTGTTAATGGTATCTTGAAAAATTGCTATACTACCTTCGCTATATCTATTGTTCAAATCATAATTAGGAGAATTAACATTTCCAAATATGAAGTTTAAAACATACTCTTGATAAAGATCACTAACCTCAACTATATAACTAGAATAGGGATAAGTTATTTTAAAGGCTTCTATTTCTACAATTCGACTTGATAATTTATCTCTGGAAATCATTAGAACTCCATCACTTAAGAATAGTTCATTAGTATATTTGGCTTTAATGTTTAGGTAATGTTTATACTCTTTAGTTACAAATTCACCAAAATTATCTATAAACTCTTGGTTATCAATAACATAGAAGGATCTTCCCTCTGAGCTATCTATTTTATAACCATTTTGTAAATTCTCAATAAGGTGAGTTTTCAAATCAGGCTCTGATTGAAGAATCTTCTCCCTTTTCAAATACTCTATATCATTAAGTCTTTCTAAAGACAAGCCATACTTTTTATATAAAAAATCAAAGCTGTTTTCTTGTTGATATTTTATGAATAAGTTCTCTAGTTCTTCACTCTTTATGTTTATATTTATATCTAGAGATGAAATATACTCATCAATTAGTTTGCTTAACTCATACTTATCATAATTAGTCTTGTTTTCTTTCAAATATTGAAGGTTTATATGGTCCACAGTCATGACATCATCAACTTCATTTGCAATAGACATAAGAGACATATCAGCTTGTATCGCTTCTCTTTCAACTTGGATTAAATCACCAGAATCTATGCCATTCCATTTATACCATAAAATGATTTTATCCGATTCTTCTGCTGTTTGACTATCTGTTTCTGGATCGATTGTAAAAATGCTGAATTCCAATATTCCATCATTATCTACATCTTTGATTTCATTTGAAGTATTCATAGAAATTAGGGATATTTTTCTATCATTTAAAATACTTTTCAATTTTCCGTTTTCTAAGATATATCCATAAGTTACACCTGCATTAGCGCCCACTTGATTGCTTAAGAGTATTCCATTTTGAGTGGGAGATATTTTACCAATGACTAGTAAATAGTTGCTATTATCATAGTTCATATCAATTCTATCTATAATAGTATATCTTTCGCCAGTAAATTTATATACTTCAAGACTTCCTTGGTCTTGGGTATCATCTGGGTCTCTCTCTATAAATGAAACTATCTCTGGAATATTGTCATGATCTAGATTTCCTATAGCAAAATGGTTAGAAAGTCCAAGCTCATTTAATTTATTTAGAAATAATTCATCATTAAGAAAATCATAATCCTCACCCTTAGAAACTATTATCTCTTTAATAGAATCATGTAGTGGAATAGTTGATGGAATGATGTCATCTGCATTTATTTCACATCCGTATATAAATATGCTTGATATTATAAAAATCAAGACAATAAAAATATTTTTTTTCATAACAATCTCCTCTCTCTTAATAATTATAACTAAATTATGTGTAATGTAGGTGACAAATAGGTTACAGAATATAGATTAATTGATATGATAAATTGTGATATCGAAAAACTATCTTTTTTTAAGCTTCGAGGAAACTACTTGTAGAATCGGGGTATATTTCACCTCCTTATATTTGTTTAAGAAAATTAATATTTAACATAATTACTACTTCATATGATATAATGAAAAATAATAAAAGGAGCGAGATTTATGAGTGAGAAGGTTTATGATTTACTTGAGAAAATGTACATCGAATTCAGCGGAAGATTTGATAATGTTGAAGGTGACATTAAGGAACTTAAAAGAGATGTAAATACTCTTAAGGAAGATGTAAATATCCTTAAGGAAGATGTAAATATCCTTAAGGAAGATGTAACTACTCTTAAAGAGGACTCAAAGAATTTTGCAACTAAGGAAGATTTAAATTTGCTTTCTGAAGAGCTTCATGCAGAAATACAAGCTGTACATGAAGAAGTTAGAGAACTACGTCACGACTTGAACACCATGGAGATTTTAACAACTAAAAATGCTTTGGATATAGCAAAGTTAAAGGCAGTAAGATAGATAAGAATAAGTGCTCTTTTCTGGTAAAATCAAATAAGATTATGCTAGGAAAGAGCTCTTTTTAAAAGTTTAGGCGATGTATTGAGATATAAGACTATATGGAGGTAAAGGATGAGAATAGCTATTATAGGGTTTGGAGGAGTAGGGAGAGCCTTTATAGAATTGTTAGAAAATAGAAAGGCTGAACTTTTATTAGAAGGCATTGATCCTAAGGTAACTTATGTAATCTCAAGTAAGGGTGGAGTATATGACTCAACCGGTATAGATATAAATAAATTTATAGATTTTACTACAAATAATAAAGATATTACTAGTTATCCTTTAGGAGGCTCAGAACATATAAAATTTGAAACCATATTAGAAAATAAAGATGTAGATCTAGTAATCGAAATGACACCAACTAATAAGGTTACAGGTGAACCTGGTATGACTTATATTACCAAATCTTTAGAATCTGGTTTTCATGTAATCACCTCCAATAAAGGACCTATTTTATTAGCCTATAAAAGCTTATGTCATATGGCTTCTAAACACAATGTTCAGCTTGGAATTGGGTGTACAACAGGAGGGGCTTTACCAAGTATCAATGGAGGAATTATTGATATGGCTGGCTCAACAATTAACTCTATTGAAGGTGTCTTAAATGGCACTACAAACTTCATTCTTAATGAAATGGAAAGTAGGGGAGTTGCCTATAAAGAAGCATTGAAGAAAGCACAGGATTTAGGAATTGCAGAAAGTGATCCAAGTCTAGATGTGGAGGGATGGGATACTGCTACAAAATTATTGATACTTACAAATGTGCTTATGAATGAAGAAAAAACACTTGATGATATATTGGTAGAAGGTATTACCACGATTAAGCATTCAGATATTGTAGAGGCATCAAGGAATCAGCAAAAGTACAAATTAGTAGGTAAAACTGTTAGAGTAAATGATGACTTAGAAATGACTGTAAAGCTAGAAAGATTGAACGTGGATCATCCCTTGTATGGAGTTGATGGTAAGAATAAGGCTGTAAGATATAATTCAGATACCTTAGGAGATTTGACAATCATAGGCGGTGCATCAGGTCTAGTACCTGCAGCAGCATCAATTTTGAGAGATCTGATAAACATTCATAGGGGGTATAAGTTTATTAAATAAGCTATTAAAGAACTAAGTAGAAATACTTAGTTCTTGTCAACATAAACATATGAATAAATATTCATATGTTTATGTTGACAAGAATATAATCTAGTCATATAATATAAACATACATATGAATGGTTGTTCAATTGTTCACGTAAGGAGGCTTAAATTATGAAAGAGAAAAGTATTGATCTAGATAGATGTGATTGTGCAGTCATACACGATGACGTAGTCAATAGAGTGAAGTCTAATATGCCTGAGGAGGAGATACTCTACGATTTAGCGGAGTTATTTAAGGTCTTTGGAGATTCAACTAGAGTTAGAATACTATGTGCCCTAGATGAAGCGGAGATGTGTGTTTGTGATATAGCTGTACTATTAAATATGACACAATCTGCTATATCACATCAATTGAGGGTACTGAAGCAGGCCAGATTAGTAAAGAATCGAAGAGACGGCAAAGTAGTCTATTACTCACTAGATGATGAACATATTAAGGGTATTTTTGAGTTAGGATTGATTCATATTAAAGAAAGTTAAGACATAAAGGGGGCAAGACAATGGATAATATACTTAAGAAGGAGCTAATACTAGAAGGATTAGATTGCGCTCATTGTTCAGCTAAAATTGAACATGAAGCCAATAATATAGAAGGTGTAAAGGCAACAATGAATTTTATGACAAAAACATTAACACTAGAGACAGATAAAAGCTATAATTCTAAGAAAATGATAGAGCAGGTAAGTCAAATAGTTCATAAGCATGAACCACATGTTAAAGTTATTGAGAAAAGTAAAGAGAATAAAGAAGAACATGGTCAAAATCATAGCCATGATCATGACCATGGTAACTCAGAATTTAAAGAATCACTTATAAAAATAATAATAAGTGCTGTACTTTTGATATTAGGTATAGCTATAGAAACCACGCCTTTATTTGAATTACTAATTTTTATGATGGCATATATTGTAGTAGGTGGAGAGGTTTTAGTCAGAGCAATTAATAACATTAAAAGAGGTCAAGTATTTGATGAGAATTTCCTGATGACTATTGCAACCATTGGTGCCTTCTTTGTAGGTGAGTATGCAGAAGCAGTAGGTGTAATGCTCTTTTATCAAGTAGGAGAGCTATTCCAGGATGTAGCTGTAAATCGCTCAAGAAGGTCCATTAGTGAGCTTATGGATATTAGACCAGACTATGCTAACTTAAAGGTAGGAAATGACATAAAGGTTGTTTCGCCTGAAGAGGTAAAAATAGGGGATATAATTGTGATAAAACCAGGTGAAAAGGTACCTCTGGATGGAATTGTTATAGAGGGAAATTCAATGTTGGATACATCTGCTTTAACAGGAGAATCATTACCAAGAGAGCTTGAAACAGGGGATAATGCCTTGAGTGGATTTATAAACATAAATGGAGTGCTTTCAGTAAAGGTGTCCAAGACTTTTGGGGAATCTACTGTTTCAAAGATTTTAGATCTAGTACAGAATGCTAGTAGTAAAAAGGCTCCAACGGAAAACTTCATTACTAAGTTTGCACGTTACTATACACCGGCAGTAGTATTTAGTGCCTTAGCTATAGCACTATTACCACCAATATTTATTGAAGGTGCCACATTTTCAGATTGGATTTATAGAGCGCTAATATTTCTAGTAATATCATGTCCATGCGCACTAGTTATTTCAATACCACTTGGTTTCTTTGGAGGTATAGGTGGAGCATCTAAAAAAGGGATACTAATAAAAGGAAGTAACTATTTAGAAGCTCTAAACAATGTAGAAACTGTAGTATTTGACAAGACAGGAACCTTAACAAAGGGTGTGTTTAATGTTACTGAAATAGTTCCACAAAATGATCATAGCAAGGAGGAATTAATAGAGATTGCAGCATATGCAGAAGCCTATTCCAATCACCCAATAGCAAATTCAATCATAAAATCCTATGGAAAAGAAATCAATAAAGCTTTAATAGATTCCTATGAAGAAGTTCCAGGTCATGGTGCTAAGGTTAAATTTGATGGTAAAGAGATTCTTGTAGGAAACAAAAAGTTAATGAATAAAGAGAATATAATTTTTAAAGAAGTAGAATCTCTAGGTACTATTGTCCATGTATCTTTGGATAATAAATATGTAGGATATATTGTAATTTCTGATGAAGTAAAAGAAGACTCAGCAAGTGCTATAAAAGCTTTGAAAGAATTAGGAATCAAGAGAACCATCATGCTTACTGGAGATACAAAAGCAGTTGGTGATAAAATAGGTAATATACTAGGCTTAAATGAAGTATATGCTGAGCTATTACCTGCTGATAAGGTTCATAAACTGGAGTTAATCGATAGTAAAAAGACTCCAAAAGGAAAGTTGGTTTATGTGGGTGACGGGATCAATGATGCGCCTGTACTTGCAAGAGCAGATGTAGGAATGGCAATGGGAGGTTTAGGGTCTGATGCTGCAATCGAGGCAGCAGATATAGTTATTATGACTGATGAGCCTTCAAAAATAGCTACAGCCATTAGATTAGCAAGAAGAACAAGGACTATAGTATGGCAAAATATTGTATTCGCATTGGGTATCAAAGGAATATTCTTGCTTATGGGAGCCATGGGTATTGCAACAATGTGGGAAGCAGTATTTGCGGATGTTGGTGTTGCAGTGATTGCTATTTTAAATTCAACAAGAGTTATGAATGTAAAGGGAATATAAAGAATATAGAAAAAGCAAAGAATAAGATAAACTATCTTATTCTTTGCTTTTTGTGTGTGTAATAGAAGAGATACTATCTAAATAATCATGTACCTTTTCATAAATCAAACCTAGAGCAAACCATATAGGAGCAAAGTAAAGGGTTATGATACCATAAAGGGTAGCATTATAAGGGTAATACCATGGACTTTGACCTATTAAATTCTTAACAAGTGAACCTGTCAAAAGCTCAACATAATAAATCAATAGCATGTATATAAGCCCACGTGCTATGATATTTTGATTTCTTATTTTGTCATGAATAGGTTCTAGAAAAACAGCTAAACCATAGATGAAAAACATCCAAAGGCTAGTACTTGCCTCCATTATAGGGTTTCTATTTACGATTGAAACAATTCCACTAAAAAAGACTTCTAAGCATATTCCCAATAATCCATATACAATATATCTATATAAAACATTATTTTTCTTCATGAATATATTATCAATAAATTAAGTCCTAATTATGCAGAGATACCATTGGTAATAAATAGCGTTAAAATTATTAATTAACAATTAAAGATCATATGTAAAGCCTTCACCTTCAACTTCAGTTATATATGAAATAGTAACAAAAGCTCTATCGTCTATTGCCCTGACAAAGTCTCTAATTCTAATATACTGACGTCTAGAGACTACTGTATTTAAAACCCTTTTATCCTGATTCGAAAAGCCACCACTTGCGTGATAAATAGTTGTTCCTCTAGATAATTCATCTAAAATAAAGCGATTGATTTCATCTACCTTAGAGGATATAATAATCATATTTACTTGAACATTGAAGCCTGCAATCATCTTATCAATCACATATGAATTAATTATAACACCAAGTAATGCATACATTCCAAGCCTTGCTCCAAAGACAAAGCTTGCAAATAATGTTATTAAAAAGTCTGCTATAAGAAGGGACTTTCCTATATCAATATGAGTATATTTATTTATAATCTTTGCGATAATGTCTGTACCACCTGTAGAGGCATTTTGATTAAAGATTATACCCATACCCATACCGCCAATTAAAATTCCAAATATAAGATTAATAAACAAATCATCAGTAAAGGCCTCGGTCATAGGTGTAATAAATTCTAACATGGAAATTATAAGAGAAAGTACCATGCTGGAATATAGAGTGTACCCACCAAATTCCTTTCCTAAGAAAATAAAGGCTATAATGTATAACACAACATTGATTATAGCTAAAATTAGTCCATAGTTGATAGATGGTATCAGATTGTTTATGACCATTGCCAAGCCAGTGGCTCCACCTACAGCAAGACTTGAAGGAATCATAAAAAAATGCAAGCTCGAGGCTAAAATAATTAAACCAATATTAATTATAAAAAAACGTTTTAAGTCAAACTTCATAAAAATTCCTCCCAGTCAATTTTATGCCATCATTAATATGATACTATTAATTCATAGGATTATCCATATTAAAATAGAGTGCAATAATCAAATTATTATTATATAATTTGATTATATGTTAAATAATAGGCCTATTTAAATAGAGATTCAATTAAGAAAAGGGGTTAGTGAAATATGAAAAATAAAAAAATGGGAATTATAGCTTTATTAATAGTGCTTTCTCTTGCTTTATCTGGTTGTGCTGCTATATTGGATAAGATTGCAGTCATACGAGGAGATTTAGTGGGAGGTAATTATCAAATATCTGTGTATGATCATTATGCAAACAAGACATTAACTTTAGATGGAAGTAAGATAACAGTAGGACTTTTAGAGAACGATGCATATAATGACGTTGAATCTACTGGCTTTGAATCTAGCGTGTTGGAAATTACTGTCAATGGCAAGCAAATGATACAAGTAGGTAATACTGTTATATTTGCTCAAGAAGGCTTAGACATGATAGAAGACTATGAAGTACCAACTGATATATCAGTTAATAGTGGTGGAGGATTTGTGCCATTCGATAGATTTATCAATGATTTAAAGAATAAGATTGGGAAAGAAAAGATAGTTATAGTATCAAGTCAAATGGGAATTCCAATTGGAGTATATCAAGGTGAAGATGTTTATGTAACGGTACCTGATAATCTTCCAAAGATGACTAGATTAAATATTGATGGAAAGAGCTTATATATTCATAGAGCAAACTATGTTATTTTGGATACTGAAATGATAAAATAAAAAATATTTTATAACTAAGTAATGGTAAAATATTGATATAAATCGTTCTCAATTATTAGAAAATTACAACTTTAAAAATGATACCGATTTCCCTTTAAAATGTTGATAAATACAGGTTGACATACATAATATATTGTTCTATTATATGTATTGTAAAGAAACAGGGAGGGAATAAAAAATGGAAAACACATCTACTATTTTGTATAGAGCTTGTAAGTTGGACTTAAAGGCTAATGAGAGTAGAGAACACAAACAGTTTAGTAAATTTACAAAAGTTATGACAACAATTGTTGTTCTTCATATAGTAGTTATTAGTGCCTTATATTCATTAGGGATGAGTTTAGTTTAGTTATTAGCTTATAAAAAAGGAGAAAAATCAACTTATGTGATTTTTCTCCTTAATTATTTTAGAGACTATAGTGCAGGATGTACAGATACAATTTTATAGTTTAAACAAAAACTAATTTGGCTAAGGATTTAATCATTAAGATTTAATCATTTGCCAAATTAGTTTTTTTATTAGGTAATTCATTTAATAAAGTGAAAAACAAAATTGCACTACCGCCTAAAAGCTGAGCTATAGTCACAGTTTCATTTAGTATAACTATTGACACTAATACTGCAACTAAAGGATCTACATAGCTTAAGATTGCTACCTCTTGTCCTCGTAGTCTAGAAACAGATGAGAAAAGCATAACATATAAAATACCAGTATGAAAAGCTCCCAATATTATAAGATTTATTAAACCATTAGCTCCAATTTCATTCAAGTGAAATCCATTTGTAACTCCTACATAAGGTATAATTACAACTATTGCAGAAACAAATTGAACAAGGGTACGAGTTATACTATCAACATCTCCTGTAGATTTATTTAACAGAAGAACTGTTGCATA
>CAYZZR010000008.1:0-25390 GCA_964482775.1 uncultured Tissierella sp.
ATTTGTATCACTTAATCCATGAGGATTTGTAAAATTCGTGTTACTTGCTCCTAAAAGCCTTGCATTTTTATTCATTAATTCTATAAAAGCCTCTTCTGATCCACTAATGTGATTTGCTATAGCTAGAGCCGAGTCATTTCCTGATCTAAGCATTAATCCATATAATAGATCACTTAAAGAAATCTCCTCGCCATTGATTAGATATATGCTAGATCCTTCAATATTTGTACTCTTATCATTAATTATAACATTATCATCTAAATTACCATATTCTAAGGCTAACATAGCAGTCATAATCTTGGTTGTGCTTGCCATGGGCATCTTTACATGTGAATTCTGCTCTGCTAAAACTCTACCTGATTGTTCTTCCATCAATAAATAACTATGTCCACTCAAATTTAAATTAGCTGCATAGGTCTTGCTATTTAACAAAAATATCAATAAAATTATATAAATAATGTTCTTTTTCATTTAATCCCTCCTATACTATAGAATCTCAAAAAAAAAAGAAATAATACTTAAATGTATTATTTCATCTCTAAATTTGTATATTCATTAAATTCCTCTATAGCTGGAAGTTCTTCTATACTCTGTAAACCAAAATACTTCAAGAAATCTTCAGTAGTTCCATATAAGATTGGTCTACCAGTCTTATCTAACCTACCTACCTCAGTTACAAGTTTTCTTTCTACAAGTGTTTCAATTGCTCTATCACTTCTTACTCCCCTAATTGCTTCAATGTCTGACTTAATTATTGGTTGTCTATAGGCTATAATTGACAAGGTTTCTAAAGCAGCATTAGATAAATTCTTTGTATTCTTATTATTATTTAATTTCTTTATCCAATCAAAATGCTCAGGTCTTGTTCCAATTTGATAGGAATTATTAAATCTTATTATTCGTAAACCCCTTCTATTGTAGTCCAAATCATCAATAAGCTCCTTGATTATGGGTTCTAAAACTTTTATCTCTATATTAAGAACACCTGATATATCCTTTATATCTAGAGGATCTCCCCAGGTAAATAATAAACCTTCTATTATAGATTTTATCTCTCTATTGTCCATACTCTTCCTCTTCCATTCTTCTAATAATTATCAAATCACCCAAGTTTTGGTCTTGCTGTACATATACATTTTTTAGCCTGATCAATTCAAGAAGAGATAAAAAATATGTAATAATTTCTTCCTTTGTTGTTTCTAAAGATAAGAGCTCACTAAATCTAATCTTCTTAGATTTTGTCAACATGAAATCAATTTCCTCTATGCAAGCTTCAAGGGTGTATTCTTCTCTATGTATTTCACTAAAGTTAATGGACTCATTCTCTCTAATACTTCTTGCCATTATCTTGCTTATTGCCTTTACTAGTTGATTTAAATCTAATTTACCTAGCTCTTCTAACTTATCATCATATATAGATAAATCCTCTCTAGGTTTATAATATACTTTTGACTCCATTAGCTCTGATATTTTTAATTTCTCAGCAACCTCTTTATATAATTTATACTCCAGCAATTTTTGAACTAAATCATCTCGGGGATCTATTTCTATCTCTATTCCATCTTCAACTATTTTTTCCTTTGGTAAAAGCATTTTAGATTTTATTTCTAACAAAGTAGCAGCCATAACTAAGAACTCACTTGTTATCTCAAGATTCAATTCCTCCATCTTATCAATATAATCCAAAAATTGTTGTGTTACTATATTTATAGGGATATCATAGATATCAATTTCAGACTTATGTATAAGATTCAATAATACATCTAGTGGTCCCTCAAAAGCATCTACCGAAATTTTATAAGTCATATTTAACTCCAATCAAGTAATAATTCTAATAATCAAATTTAATGCAAAATCAATAATCGGCCCCATAATCTTATCTGTCAAATCAGTTGCAATTAAAATTATCAATACAAAATAAAAATATCTCTCATACTTATAAAAATAATACTCATATTTTGTTGGTAAAAAGCTTGCAACTATCTTTGAGCCATCTAAAGGTGGAAATGGTAACAAATTAAATACACCTAGCATTATATTATACCACATAGTCACTATTATGATTTGGAATATTATTTCATTGGAAATTGGTACATATCCTATAATAAATGCACAAATTATTGCAATAATAAAATTCATGAAAACACCAGCAATAGAAACTAAGAAAGTATCCCTTTTTCTATTCTTAAAATTATTTGGATTGATAGGTACAGGCTTGGCCCATCCAAATCTAAAAACTAACATAAATAAAAAACCAGTTAAATCCAAATGTTTTATGGGATTTAAACTCAGTCTTCCTTGGTTCTTTGCAGTATTATCACCTAACAAATATGCAGTATATCCATGAGCTAATTCATGAAAGACTATTGCGATTAGTAAGCCTGGTAAGTTTAGTAAGATATCCATAAATGACCTTCTTTCTGACTATATCATACTAACATTATACAACCTCGACCAATTAAAGTCGAGGCTTAGATATTTATTTACCAGTGATAAAACTTTTTATAGTTTTCTTAAAAAGTAATAGTATACTAGCATTATTCACATCATTTTTTGCAACTAAATCAATTTTATCCACTTCATTGCCATCTATTAAAACTATTAGCTCGCCTATTACTTGACCTTCTAATAGTGGTGATTTAATTCCTTCATTATAAACTATCTTTTTTTCTACTTTCCCCTTGTTTTCTTTACTAATCAAGGAATATACATCTCTATTTAATACTAAGTCTATATAATTCTTATCAGATTTTTCAATAGGAAATGTGCCTAATATATCACCCTTTTTGCCTATTTCAATAGAATCATAATTTGCAAATCCATAATCTAAAAGCTTTTTAGCCTCTTCAAATCTTAATGCACTGCTTTTTCCGCCAAGTATAACAGCAATTAAATGTAAATCATCTCTTTTAGCTGATGCTGATAAACAATATCCGGCAGCATCTATAGATCCAGTTTTTATGCCAGTAGTACCTTCATAGTCTTTAACTAATTTATTGGTATTTACTAGGGTTTGAATCTCATCCTTTTTCCTACCTACATAAATATCTTCCATATAAGTAGTCAAGTATTTTACAATATTCTTATGCTTGATTAGTTCTCTAGACATTAATCCTATATCATATGCAGTTGTATAATGGTTTTCCATCGGAAGCCCACTAGCATTTGAAAAATGGGTATTCTGCATTCCTATTTCCTTAGCTCTTTCATTCATTAACTTAATAAAAGCTTCATTACTATCACTTATGCCTTCTCCTAAAGCTACAGCGGCATCATTTGCAGACCTAATTGAAACAGCTTTTATTAGATCCTCAACTGTTTGTGTCTCACCTTGTTCCAAGTAAACTTGGGTTCCTCCCATACTTGCTGCATATTCACTGATTACAAACTTATCATCCAAAGAAATTCTTCCATTATCTATAGCTTCCATGGTCAATAATAGAGTCATTACTTTCGTAACACTTGCTGGTGGAAGTTTATCATTTTCATTAACAGCAAAAATTATTTCGCCAGAGCCATAATCCATAAGCAGTGCAGACTTACTTGTGATATCTACTATTCCGAATGATGTCATTGGCACTGATATAATAACTATAATAAGAATCAAAAACATAAGCTTCTTTTTCAAAATATTACCTCCAATACTGTATTTATTAGTATATTAACCATAAAAAAGTATTGTTATTCTATCTATCAATAATAAAAAAAGGAGTATTACTCCTTATTTTACAATATCATATATATACCTTTCCACATTAGGCTTTTCCTTGCAGATTTTATATGCATCTAATGCCTTTTCAATAGCTTCTACTACATTTTCTTTATTTGAATGAAGCGTACATAGTGTATCGCCAATATCTACTATATCTCCTAACTTCTTATTTAAAGTAACTCCTGCTGCAAAATCAATCATTTCTTCCTTATTTTTTCTGCCAGCTCCTAATAGCATTGCAGAAACTCCAATTAAGCCTGCATCTATCTCTCCTACATATCCAGAATCCTTTGATCTAACATCAAAATGGTACTCTGCAGCAGGTAATTTTTCAGGGTCATCTACAACTGCAGGATTTCCACCTTGGATTCTAATTAACTCTTTAAATTTATCGATTGCAGCCCCTGATTGAATTAGTTCACTTAAATGTCTATAAGCACTATCAAAATCATTAAAAGCTCCACCTAAAACACACATATAAGAAGCAATAGTTAGAGCTACTGTTGTCTCATCTTCTGCACCTTGACCTTTAAGTACTTTTATGGCCTCTCTTATTTCATTTGCATTTCCTACTTCTTTACCTAGTGGTTGATTCATATTTGTAATTACTGCTATGGTTTTTCTATTTAGTTGTGTTCCAATGTCCACCATAGTTCTAGCCAATTCTTTTGCTTCTTTTAAAGACTTCATAAATGCTCCAGAACCCAATTTAACATCTAGTACTATAGAATCAGCACCGGATGCTATTTTTTTACTCATAATGGAACTGGCTATTAGAGGTATACTATCAACTGTGGCCGTTACATCTCTAAGTGCATAGATTTTCTTATCTGCAGGTACTAAATTTGCAGATTGACCTGTTATAGCCATTTTATACTTATTTACATTGTTTATAAATTCATCCTCGGATATTTCAACTCTAAAGCCTTCAATTGATTCTAATTTATCTATTGTTCCTCCAGTATGTCCTAGACCCCTACCACTCATCTTAGCTACTGGTACTCCTACTAGTGCAACTAACGGTATGACTATTAGACTTATTTTGTCACCAACTCCACCAGTAGAATGTTTATCTACCTTCAAACCCTCAATGGCTGACAAATCTACAGTGTCTCCAGAATTCACAAATGCTAAAGTTAAATTAGCAGTTTCTTCTTTATCCATATCTGTAAAATATATGGCCATTAGAAATGCAGACATTTGATAATCAGGTATAGTGCCATCAGTGTACCCAAAAACCATAAATTCTATTTCTTCTTTTGTCAACTTTCTGCCTTTTTTCTTTTTTTCGATTATATCAACAGCTCTCATATTGTATCCCCTATTCTAATAATATTTATTAACTGCTTAAATGAGCACTGAAAGTATTTCTCAATACTTGTGGTGTAATATTCTTTTCTTCTTCAAGATTGTCAGAATAGCTCCTCACTATTTTCCACATTCCTTGTCTAGAAATTCTACCCCCTTTGTAATTTATAAATAGAGGGTCATTAAGATCATAATCTTTTCTAAAATTCTTAAGATATTCACTTAAGCATTTAAGTACATTGCTTTTAATACTTATATATTTGCCTTGACTATTCTTTATTTTAACAATACCCATATTTAAATCTATATCCTCAATGTTTAAAGAATTTATTTCTGATACTCGAAGGCCTGTACCATAAATTAGTTCTAATATTGCCTTATCTCTTGCTCCTTTAGAATTCATATCATCAGGAAGCTCTAGTAACTTATTAACTTCATCAACGGATAGGACAGAAGGCATCTTTTTTTCCATCTTAGGAGATTTTAAATTCAATGTAGGGTCTTCTTTTATCATATTATTGTTTAACAAATATTGAAACAAACACCTAACACTAGCTAAATTTCTAGATATAGTAGCAGTCGCTTTTCCTTTTTTTTGCAAGCAAACCAAATATGTAATTACATTTGTTTTATTGATTTCTGTGAAATTGCAAATATTAATTTCATAAAGATAATCCCTGAATATATTGATGTCTCTTAGATAAGAATCTAAGGAGTTTTGGCTTAGCTTTTTCTCATATTTCATGTAATTTTTAAAGTTTTCCATAACAAGACTAAACATTCTAATTCTCCTTTGCCAAGTGAAAATCTATATAATAATATTTAAAAAGTCATAAAAAAATGGTGATATAAAACCTTCATAAACTGCTCCAAGCATTGTAATCAATGAAAAAAATAATACAAAAAAAGTATATTCAAATAAATCTAACCTTCTAATTTTCATTACTCTCCTAGAACTTGTTAACTTGTATTTAAAGCTCATAGTCATAGTCAAAGCACTCAAAGTAATAATGGATGGGATATATATTAACATAGGAGGATATACAGCTACGATAGAAACAAAGAATCCTCTTAAACTATATATTTCAATTAAATAACCAACTAAAATCCCCCATAAGCAACCTTTTATAAAAATAAAACCAGGCATTATCAAACCTAACCCTAATAAGCCCATAAGATAAATGACTATTATAAATAAAGAATTAAGCCATATAGAATATTTGAAAAGTAGAATATTATCTATATCTCCCATTAATAATACATGAAAATATGAATTAGAGTATTTCAAAATAGAAGCAATTCTATCTTCATCTATGGCCTTAATCATCAATGAACCTACAATGATTCCAAAAATAAGAGTTAACAATAAAATAAAATAATAAGTAAAACCACTTTCAAATTGATTTTTTAATATCTTTATGTACCTATTAGACTTCAAAATTAATCCTCCTTTGTAACAAAGCTTTGTAAACTTTATGCAAAAAAGGAGGATATTATTACTTAGTTATATACTCTTAAAATATTCTTTTGCCATATTAATTCCTATAATAGTCTTACTATCAATTATTTCACCACGATCAATCATTTTAGTAAGTTCGTCTATATTATATTTCTCAATTTCACAAAATTCACCTTCATCTAGATCCTGTTCGCCATATATCAAGCCACTTGCAAGAAACAAGTATATCTTTTCATTTGTATAACCTGGTGATGTATAAAACTCTAATAAATATTTTAGTTTTTCAGATTCATATCCAGTTTCTTCTTTTAGCTCTCTTATAGCGGTTTCTCTAGGCTCTTCATTTACTTCAAGTTTTCCCGCAGGAATCTCAAGAAGCATCCTATTTACAGCCTTCCTAAACTGCTTTACCAAAATAACGCAATTATCCTCTGTAACTGGAACAATTCCAACTCCACCAGGGTGCTCAATTATTTCTCTTTTAGAGTATTTCTTTTCTGGTAATTCTACTGTATCAATTCTCAAATTTATAATTTTACCTTCATATAAGCGGTCGCATTTCATGGTCTTTTCTTCATAAACCATTATAATCCTCCTATTTATTTCATATTTCAATTAATACATTGATTATACCACATAATCTAAAAGAGAAAAACATTCTCCTTAAAGGAGAATGTTTTTAATTACAGTTTTATGCGATATCGTCTTTCTCCAATCTTAATTTATCAGCAATAAGTGCAATAAATTCAGAGTTCGTCGGTTTGCCCTTATTATTATTTACAGTATATCCAAAAATCTTATCTATAGTATCTATCTTACCTCTATTCCAAGCTACTTCAATAGCATGCCTAATAGCTCTTTCAACTCTACTTGGTGTAGTATTAAATTTATCTGCAACACTTGGATATAATTCCTTTGTAACTGCACCAAGATAATCCATATCATCAATAACCATAGTAATTGCCTCTCGTAAGTATAGATAACCCTTTATATGAGCTGGTACTCCTACTTCTTGAATAATCTTAGTTATTTTAGTTTCCATGTCTCTCTCACTATTATTAACTTTCTTAGTCGAGTTATGGCCTTGATTATAGCTAGATACATCTGTATTAGCATTAATATCTGCAGTTTCCTTCAGTCTTTTTATAAACACTTGAAAATCAAATGGTTTAACAACATAATATGATGCTCCTAATTCAATAGCTCTTTGGGTAATCTTATCTTGACCTACAGCAGATAAAATTATTATCCTTGGAAAAAATTCATTTTCTGATTCATGTAACTTTTCTAAAACCCCTAATCCATCTAAATGTGGCATAATTATATCTAATACTAGGACATCTGGTCTTTCTCTCTCTATTAAGTCCAATGCCTCTATGCCATCCCTTGCAGTACCTACCACTTCAAATTCTTCTTGCGCAGAAATAAACTGTGCAATTATCTGACAAAACTCTCTGTTGTCGTCAGCTATTGCAACCCTAGTTTTTCCCATTTTGTACCCCCCTGTTTTTTATTTTAACAATAAGATACATATTCGACATTTATATAAAAACTCCTTCTTATTTTATAAAAAAATATATTTTTTTTGATATTTTACTTAATACAACAAAGAAAAGACAAGCTAAAGCTTATCTTTTCTTTCTAACATCCACTCTATATACAAACCGTAACCTTTAGTTGGGTCATTTACAAACACATGTGTTACTGCTCCAATTAATCTATTATTCTGTATAATTGGGCTTCCGCTCATTCCTTGGACAATACCTCCGGTTTTTTCTAACAATTTTTCATCTGTTACTTTAATTATCATACTTTTTTGACTTGGAGAAGACTGTGCCTCAAGTTTTTGAATTTCTATTTCGAACATTTCTACTATATTATCCTCTAAAGTAGACATTATATATGCTTTTCCTAACTCTACTTCTTCCTTAAAAGCTATGGGAATCTTTTCCTTGTTTTTAAGCTCCAATTCCCCATCAATTAGCTTGCCATATATTCCAAAATTTGTGTTAACTTCAATTTCGCCTAAAATATCGTCAGTCTTATAAAAAACACCTCTTATTTCCCCAGGTGTTCCTTTTTTTCCTTGTTCTACTTCAGATATTTTAGCATTCATTATTAAACCTTTTTCCACAGTTAACAAATTTCCTGTATCAATATCAGTTATACCATGACCTAAGGCTCCAAAACTATTTGTCTCTTCATCATAGTAGGTCATTGTACCAATACCAGAAGTCTTATCTCTAACCCAAATTCCCAATCTATATGCATTATCTTGTAAACACTGAATTGCTTTGGAGTTTGTTACAAATTCACTCTTATTTCTTAGTACTAGTATTTCTATTTCATTATCTTTTGCTTCATTGAGAATCTTTACCACCTGTTCAGAACTTACTATCTTTTCACCATCTATTTCAATTATACTATCTCCAACCTTTAATCCTGCTTCCCTAGCTGGACTAGATCTATTACCTTCTATGTCTATTACCTCTGTTACAGCAACAACCAAAACTCCTTTAGTATTCATTCTAACCCCAATAGCATTCCCACCAGGTGTGACTAAAGGTCTATCGATTACATCTACACTATATTTTTTTACTGGAATTAAGCCTAATAGTTTAACCTCTAAATTTGTATTTCCTTTGTCTACCCCACTTAATATAAGAGAGTTGGTTAAATTATTAGTCCCTTCACTGTAGATTGCATTTACTATATTCTCATCAGAATTTTCATCTAAAGTGTAAGGGAATGAAATGCTTAAATTTTTGTTTTCACCTTTAATAATTTTTATGCTAGAGGGATAAAATAATATTTGACTTAATTGTAGAGAGAAGCATATGACAAGGATGAGTATAAAGAAAATAATATACTTTCCATTAAGCCTAAAGTTGCCCAAATAATATCACTCTCCTTATTTTTATTTAACCTCACCTCCAAAATTATTTTTTTATTACATTTATAATTTTGCCTTTTGAGTCCTTATTTATTCTCTACAAAAATTATGAAAAATGTTAAGAAACTAATAAAATTCCAAAAATAAATAGACAACTTTTATTAGTTGTCTATAATAATGGTATATTTAGGAATATTTCAATACACTACGGCTATATTTTTAAATACTATACATAATTATGTCAATTTTTTTGACATGTCAATCATTTCCTTAGCGTACTCAAGTGTAGTTTCAGTAACATCAACTCCACCCAACAATCTTGCCATCTCAATTATCCTCTCTTCCTCAGATAATCTCTCAATTTTTGTAATCGCTTTATTGTTGCTTAGGCTTTTTGATATTACATAATGACTATCAGCCATAGCAGCTATCTGTGGAAGATGTGAAATTGATATTACTTGGTGATTCTTAGATATTTTCTTGATTTTCTCTCCAACAATTTGTGCTGTTCTTCCACTTATACCTGTATCAATTTCATCAAATATCAGTGTTGGCATTTTGTCATTGTCAGCCATAATACTTTTAAATCCAAGCATTATTCTGGACATTTCGCCACCAGAAACAATTTTAGAAAGAGGTTTTAAATCCTCACCTGGATTAGTAGATATTAAAAATTCTACAAGATCTAATCCATTATATGAAGGTTCTTCCTTCTCTCTAAAACTTACATTAAAAACTACGTCGTTCATATTTAAATCCCTTAATTCAAGAGTGATTCTATATTGTAAATCTATAGCAATATCTTTTCTTTTGTTACTTAGTATATTCGAATCTTTTGTTAAGATTTTTTCATAATTTTGTATGGATTTATTTAATATTTCGATTTCTTTTTCATAATTAATTAGTTTTTCATAGTCATTTGCTATTATACCTTTATAATTAATTATTTTTTCAATAGTTTGTCCATATTTTTTCTTCAATCTATTTACTAGATCCAATCTATCTGTTAAAAAAGCAAGTCTTTCTTCATCAATATCTAGATTTTCTAGATAGGCATTTAAGTCTCTTGATAAATCTTGTAATTCATATCTTACTTCTTCAAATCTACTAAAATACGGTTCTAAATCCTTGTCAAATTTATTTATACTTCCTAGTAAAGCTATTTCATTGTCAATCATATCTAAAATAGAATTACTATTATAAGTATTGTCACTCAAAATTCCAATTATCTCTTTTAAATTACTAGTTATATTAATAATATTTGATAATTTTTTATATTCTTCTTCAACTTCAGAGTCATCAGTAACAGTTAAATTAGCCTCTTCTATTTCATCAATTTGAAATTTCAATAAATCTATTTCTCTTTCTCTTTCATATGAGGAAATATTCATTTCTGATAACCTGTCTTTTAATTTTTTATATTCATCATAAGTATTCTGAATCAAGGCTTTTAAAGCATAAAAATCAGCATCTCCCATGCTATCGATCAACTTAATATGATTAGAAACATTTAGCAAAGATTGGTGCTCATGCTGACCAAAGATATCAACTAACTTATTTGTGATATTACTTAAAATACTTAATGTTATAGGTCTGCCGTTAACTCTCGATATACTAGGGTATACTGTATATATTTCCTTTGTAATAATTAGAACATCAGAACCTTCATATCCGTTATTCTCTAGTATTTGATTAATGTCATCATTTGTATAGAACAAAGCTTCAATTATTGCTTTATCCTCACCAGTTCTTATGATATCCTTGCTACTTCTTCCACCTAAGACTATTCCCAAAGCTTCGATTATTATGGATTTTCCAGACCCTGTTTCCCCAGTAAGTAGATTTAATCCATCTGTAAATTCAATCTTAATATCATCAATTATGGCAAAGTTTTTAATGCTTAATTCTTTAAGCATAGTTTTCCCTCCATTATTTTAATGTTCTATGAGCATCTTCAATAACACCTAATATAGTATCCTCATCTAAAATTTCACCTTGATTTTTCAGGTGTACCAAAAATTCTATATTCCCAGTTGCACCAGTTACCGGAGAAAAAGTCAAAGCACTTGCTATTAATCCCATTTCACAAGAAAATTTAACCACCTCTTTAATAACCTCAAAATGTGTTTCCTTATCCCTAACAATGCCCTTCTTGCCAACCTTGTCTCTACCAGCCTCAAATTGTGGTTTTATAAGAGCAACTATTTCTCCTGTTTCTTTAAGTAACATCTTTGCTACAGGTAATACTAGCCTTAAAGAAATAAAGGATACATCTATTGATATAAAATCAATTTCATCTGCAATATCTTCTTTTTTAACATTCCTGATATTGGTTCTTTCCATTACAAGAACCCTTGAATCATTTCTAAGCTTCCAATCCAGTTGATTATATCCAACGTCCACTGCATATACTTTAATGGCTCCAGACCTTAGCATGCAATCTGTAAAGCCACCTGTAGAAGCACCAATATCCATAGCAATGACTTTATCAAGATTTATTCCAAAAGAATCCATTGCCTTTTCTAGTTTTAATCCGCCTCTACTTACATATATCAAGGGATTTGACTTTACTATAATATCTTCATCTTCGTCTATATAATCACCAGGTTTATCTATTCTTCTAGTACCGATAAAGACAATTCCCTCCATAATTACTCTTTTACCTTTTTCCCTAGAATCTACTAAGCCTTTTTCAAATAACAATATATCTGCTCTTTTTTTACCCATAAATTCTCCTTTATACAAGTCTCTCAATTAAGTAACATGCTATTTCCTTTAAAAAACTGCTATCGTAATTATCTAACAATTCAAGAGATTCAATAGCTTTATGGCTTAATAGATCAACTTGTCTTTCACATTCATCATTGCTATGATATCTCATATATGTAAATTTATTTATATTTAAATCTTGACTCTCATCTAACAAATCGTCTCTAATTTGGTAAGCCAATCCTAAATAGAATCCAAAGTTTCTTATAGCTTCTATTTCATTATCATTTGCTCCACCAAGTATTGCTCCTGCAACAAGGCTTGCTTGAAATAGCCCTGCTGTTTTGGTCTTGTACATATAGATAAGTTTATCTTCATCCATATTGTCATATGAACTCATTAGGTCTAAGACTTGACCTCCTATCATCCCATCACAACCTGAATATTTAGAGATCTCACTCATAGCCCTTATGCACCTATCTTTATCTTCCATTGAATTTGTATTATTAGCCGTATAATCAAGCATAATTTCAAAAGCTAGGTTTAACAACCCATCTCCAGCTAGTATAGCCATAGCTTCTCCAAATACCTTGTGGTTAGTAGGCTTACCTCTTCTAAAATCATCATTGTCCATACTTGGCAAATCATCATGTATCAATGAATATGTATGTATCATCTCAATTCCCATAGCAAATGGTAATACCCTGTTGATATCCTTACTGAATAATTCATAGGATTTTATAGCCATTATAGGTCTAAGGCGCTTTCCACCAGTAAACAAACTATATTCCATAGCATCATAGATTTTTTTGCTATAAGCACTTTTACTACTTATAATCTCCTTTAACCCACTATCAATGAGTTTAATATATTCTTCCAGTTCTATATTAATACTCATACTCATTCTCCTTTACATAATCAAAATCTCCCAAGATATCATTGTTTTCATTTAATAATATTTTAACTTCACCTTCAGCCTTTTTCAAAATAATACTACAGTAATTATACAATTCCATAGCTTCTTTAAATTTAGCTAATGAGTCGTTCAAGGTACAATCTTCATCTTCTAGATCAATTAACAATGACTCTAGTTTAAGTATTGCTTCTTCATATGATAATTTACTTGTTTCCATTTGCTATACCTCCTTTATCCTTCTTGATAACTAGGGTCTTAACTATGCCACTTTTAAGTAAAATACTTATTTCTTCATTAATAGATATTTCATCTATATCCTTAAGTACTTTTCCAGCTTGATTATAAATAATCCCATATCCCTTATCTAATGAAAAAGTTGGATTTAAAATATTTAATTTATTTTCAAGATTGAATAACTTCTTCTGCTCTAAATCAATCTTCTTTGCTAGATTATGTTTTATATCTTTATGATAGTTGTCTAGCTCTTGCTTGTATTCATTTATCTTTATTATTGGATCTAAGTATTTTAGGGATCTCTCTAGGATTATAAGACTGTGCTTTAGCGTTCTTAGTTTTTTACTATGACTATTCAAAAGTATTTTATATTTATTTTTTAGATCATCATATAAATAACTCATATCTGGAACAGCTAACTCCGCAGCAGCTGAAGGTGTGGGAGCTCTTAAGTCTGCAACAAAATCGGCAATGGTAAAATCTGTTTCATGACCAACAGCAGAAATTATGGGTGTTTGTAAATTATGTATAGTCCTTGCTAAAGCTTCATCATTAAATGCATACAGTTCTTCAATACTTCCACCACCACGACCAACAATTATCAAATCAATATTACCTAAATTTTCTAAATATTTTAACCCCTTGGCAATTTCATCTGGAGCTTTTGGTCCTTGTACCAAAGTAGGATAGATTAAAATCTCACAAGGAGGGTATCGCCTTTTAATAATACTAACTATATCTCTAACAGCTGCACCCGTTGCTGAGGTAACAACCCCAACTCTTTTAGGTAAATAGGGTATCTCTTTCTTTGAAGCTTCATCAAATAGCCCTTCCTTTTGTAACTTCCTCTTTAAAGCTTCATATTCTTTGTATAGATCTCCTATACCTCTTGCTTCGATTTTTCTAATATAAAGTTGGTAATCCCCTTCTCTATCAAAAACTGAAATATAGCCTGAAGCGATAACCTTAGTACCATCCTCAAGCTTTATATCAATGTTTTCATTATCAGTTTTGAACATAACACATTTAATTTTGCTTTTTTCATCCTTTAAAGAAAAATACATATGGCCACTATAATGATGTTTAAAGTTTGATATCTCACCTTCAACTTGAACATTAGATAGTATCATATCTCCAGCAATAATCTTTTTAATATAAGAGTTTACCTCGTAAACTTTAAGAGGCTTCATCAACACTCCTCCCGTTCTAGTAATATTGCTAATGTGATTTATATATACTTTACTTCTTATCTATTGATCTTACGAATCCTCCAAGTACACCATTTATGAATTTGAAAGAATCATCTGAACTATACTTCTTTACAGTTTCAATTGCCTCATTAATGGATACTTCCATTGGAATATCATCTCTATACATTATTTCATATATTGCTAACCTTAATACAGATAGATCGACTTTTGCTAACCTATTAATACTCCATCCCTCTAAATTAGCAACTATATACTTATCTATTTCCTCAATGTTGTCAGTAACTTTTACAATAGAATCCCTTATATAATCAATTTCTCCATCATCAAAAATAAAATTTTCTAAATATAAATCCATCGCTTCATTAGAGAAGTCATTTGTACTTTCCATTTGAAATAATAATTTCATTGCACCTTCTCTTGCTTGCTTCCTACCCATAATTTCCTCCTTAGGGTTTCTTACCCTATTAGTAATGCTAAATCTAGGTTTACTAGATTTAAAATTACCCTCTTTATAAGAGGGTAATACGATTATTTCGCTTTTGGTTCAACTTCAACTTTTACTTCTTTTGGCTTACTTACACCCTGTATGTTTACGTTGATGTTTACAATCTTTAGACCAGTCATATTCTCTACTGAAGCTTTTACATTTTCCTGTACTGCTTTTCCCACATCAGTAATATTGGAACCATATTCAACTACTATAAATAAATCAATAGTAGCTTCATTTTCAATAACTTCAACTTTAACACCCTTGGATAAATTCTTTTTTCCAAGCATTTCTGTTATTCCACCAGTTAAACCACCGCTCATTCCAACTACACCATTAACTTCAGTAGCAGCAACACCAGCAATAATAGCAACTACATCATTAGATATCCTTACACTACCTTTATCATCAGAATCATTCATAAATTCATCAGTCATTTGTTACACCTCCATGCTAAACTCTAAAGCTATTATATCAAAGGAGTCCACAGTTTACAATAATACTATTGTTTTTTCATAATTTTAATATTATCTGCATTGAAGCTTGTTTCAGCTTTTACAATATCCAGTATCTTAACCATATCTTGCTCACTTAATTCAGACTTGGATACTACCACTTTTATATCCTTATCTGTTAAAAATACAAGAGCATCTTCAAATCCTTTAGACTTTACTAAACCTTCTATTTGTAATTCGCTTTCAGAAATGTTCCCTATTTTCATTATTTCTGTCTGTGCCTTACTTCTTACATCTTCAGCTGTCTGAGTGTTGGAAACAATATCATTTAGCCTTTCAACCATACTTGCTCTTAGCTTATCCCTTGATAACCTATATTCAACGAAATAATTTCTATTTGTGCTTTCTTCACTAGCCATTACGGTTTTTAACTCAGTATTACTTGCCTCAATCACTTGATTAACTTCATTTGAATCAGCTATTTTGTCTAAATTCATTTCTTCACTTATATTATTAGAAATTAATTGAAATTCTTCATGAGCAGTGTAGTCACTTGAGGCACTGAGTAAAGATTGTTGTGTTAATTGATAATTTAAATAACCAGTAAAAATCAATAATACTAATAACAATCCTATTATCGCCGGTCTTTTTATCTTAAACATTTTTTCCCCTCCTATTTACTTGAATAAACTTGAACTTTATTTCCACTAACTCCTAAGACAGTTTTTACCGCTTCATATAATCGTTCTTTTACCTCTCCATCCTCTGCTCCATGAGCTACAACTATAACTCCCTTTACAGTAGGATTTACTTCCTTTAAAACTACTATTTTATCATTATTGCTACTACTAACCATCTGTATATTTGTGTCTTCTCTATTAACCTCCCTTGTCCCTCCTTCTGCATCAACCTCCTTAGTGTTTTCAATAGTTTTAGTTGTATTTGAAGCTGGAATGCTTTCAATACTGTCCTCAAATGTTATCATTACATTAACTTCCCCTACTCCATCTAGTCTTTCTAATATATCAGCAAGTTTGTTTTCTAAATATATATTATAGTCATCTTCATGCACTACATTTTGTATTAGATTATTGGTTGGTACAAGAGTTTTTTCCTTTTTATCAGTAAAAATACTTGCCCCTATTAAAGCTATGATAGATATAAGCAAGATTATGAATAAATTATTTACAAATTTCTTATTATTCAATTCCTCAAGATGCTTTTTTATTTTATTAAGTATTTCTTCCATTTAATTTACCTCATCTTTCATTGTTATTTTAATTTTTTCAGCTTCTATTTCAACTATACTAGCAATTAACTCAGCCAATTCAACATTAGAATTTACGTTTCCACTTTCTATAGCTTCATTACCTATTTCAACCTTATCTACTTTAATTGCTTTGTTTACCTCTTTTTTCTTGCTTAGAACTATATTTACTCCTTCTAGAAGGAATATTCTTTCATCATCAAGCAATGTAATAATTTCTATATCTTCAACACCATAGCCAGCATTGTCTTCGATAACTTCTTGTATTTTTCTTTTAAGATTTTTTGTATAAATCTCTCTTACCTGTTCATCCTGTAAATCTATCAATGAGTTTTCAATTAATATTTGCTTATCAAAATCAATTAATGCACTATCTAAATCCAAGTTAATATTATTAATTCGAGTTAATGGATTTATAATAGTAAATATAATCAAAATCCCAATTATAAAATCTATATACCTCTTCATTTTACCTTTAGGCATTATTAAATCAATTAAAGATATTACTAAAAATAAAACCACTATATCCTTGAGCCATAATTTTATAAATTCAGTTATAATTTCTTTCACCTACCTTAGCATAAGTAAATTATTGCCTGTGTCTACAATAATCGTTATTGTTATAAAGAACATTATAGCCACAGATACCATACTAATCAGAATCATAAGTAAGGTTTTAGATACATCACTAAAAAAATTTGATATATTCGATGAAACTATTGGTTCAATAATTGCACCTATTATTTTATAGATTAATAAAAGGATACTAATTTTGATGATTGGAAAAATTGTAAGCAAGACTAAAATCAACAATCCAATTATTCCTATTCCATTTTTTAAAATAGCTGATGAACCAATTACTGTTTCAAGTGTATCAGAAAGAAATCCACCTACTATAGGAACAAATTGATCAACGGCAAATTTAGCTGTTCTTATAGAAATTCCGTCCATCTTTGTTGAAAGCCCATAAATGGTTATTATCCCAATGAAAATGGTGAATCCAGCAGATATGATAAAAGTAATGATTTGTCTACCTAATTCAGCTAACTTCCGAAGTTCAACTCTTTGTGACAAATTTGATAAAACACTTACTATAAAAGAAAAATATATCAAAGGAACAATTATATTTTTAACAGTCAATCCAATAACATTCACAACACCTAGTATCATTGGATGAAACAATAGTTTTGTATTGGGTCCACCAGCTAATACTAGAAAAGTAAGTAAAATAGGTAAAAGAATCTCCATAAAATTCACCATTAAGTCTACAGTTTCCTTGACTACATCCATCAATTGATAAAAGCTTGCTAATACCAATATTGCTATGACTATATATGTTAAATAATTGGCTAAACTACTAATTGAAGAATTCTCAAAGGTATTTTGAAGATTGGTTAGTAACGCAGATATAATTGAAATAACTAGTATTTTGGACAAAAAGCTTAAGTTTACTTTCATCTCAGTTAATAGCGAATCACCAATTGTAGTCAAAATGGTCCTAGTATTTAGTACGCTTTCACCTCTAAATAAACTCTTTAGAGCTTGTCTGAAATTCAGCTTATCTGATAAATCATTTTTTCTTAGTACTTCCTCTACCATTTCTTCTAACTCTGTTGTATTAAATAGATCCAACTGCTCTTCTATAATAAAGTCTTTTACGTCCCCAACTCCCAAAGTACAACTAGGAATTAAGAATAATAGTATTACAATATAGATTGTCCTCTTCATCATCTCACCCTTAGGGTAGTATTTTTAATATTAAATCCATTAGCGCCATGAGAATTGGAATGGCTAAAACCATTATCATAACTTTTCCAGCTAATTCTATCTTCATTGCTATAGACTCTTGTCCTGCATCTCTAGAAATTTGTGCTGCAAACTCAACAATATATGCCATTCCAATGATCCTTAATATTGTGTTGAAATAAGTTATATTCACATCAACTTTGCTTGATAAAGTGCTAATTGCTGTAATTACATAAGAAAGTTTACTTAATAGCATAGAGAAGATTATTACTCCAGTTACAATAGATATTAGTACGGTAAATTCAGGTTTTGTATCTTTAATAATTACAATTAGTATTGTTGCAATTAATCCTATGCCCACTATTTGCATGATTTCCATATCAATCACCTATTAAAGCCTAAACAAAACCTTAACATCATTGAATAACTGGCTTACTAAATTTATAACAACACCTAGTACTATTACTACTCCAACTAAAGTAACTAGATATGCATACTCTTCCTTTCCTGATTTGGCTAAAACAGTGTGTAATATAGCAGTTACAAATCCAATTCCTGCAATCTTAAATATCAAATCTACATCCATTTTTATCTCTCCTTAAGTTTAATTAACTATATTAGTATAATAATGATTCCTAACCCCATTAAGACACCTAGAGATGTGTACATTTTTTCGTTTTTCATCTTTTCATCTTTTGCTTCTAATAGTAGTTCATCTATTCCACTTAGTATAAATTCAAATTGTTGCTCTTGATTTTCTCTATTTGTTCGACCAATAACTTTTCCTAGAGAAAGAAATAACTCTACATCCTTTTCTTTCAAGAACATTTTATTCTTTAAAAAATTAGATGTCTCATAAAAGCTAGAGTAGATATCCCCAGATTTATTGAAATTTATTTCATTCTTTATTATTTCAATTACTTGTATCATGTCATCTGAAATCCTATTTATGATGTTCTCAAACGCAATTGTTAATGGATTTGCAAACACTATTACCTCTATCTGTAAAAGTCTAATACATTGTATAAGACCACTTAAGCTTTCAACTCTCTTAGAATATCTAGCTCCATAACTTAGCCCTATCAAGGTTGATGTTGAGAATATAGTTATGTAAAGCATAAATTTTGTAAGTATCATAATTTATCCTCATCCTTCAGTAGGCTTTCTTCAGTTTCTGCGTCCATTATTTCCTTTATGGTTCCAACTCCTTTAGAATTGTCAAGTACCACATATCTTTCAAATACCTTATCAGAGTATAGCTGATATAAAGTTCTTCTTCCTTTAATATCATCCAGATTTTTGCCATGAACAGTAGCAATAAATTTGATGCCAGCCCTCAATGCATCATCAATAGCTGCGATATCATCATTTCTTCCAATTTCATCTACGGCTATGATTTCAGGCGACATGGATCTAATCAAAATAATTATCCCTAAGGATTTTAAACACGAATCCAATATGTCAGTTCTTATTCCTACATCTTTTTGTGGAATACCATTGAATACACCTGCTATTTCTGATCTTTCATCTACCAGACCAACCTTATATCCTTTTATATAGGGATCATTCATTCCATTGCTTAGATTTCGTATAATATCTCTTAAAAGCGTTGTCTTGCCGCACTGTGGAGGTGAAATTATCAAGGTATTTAAGAATTTACCTTCATAGACTAAATATTTTAATATATTATTTGAAATTCCATACTTTTCTCTAGCTATTCTAAAATTTAGGGAGGATATATTTTTAATACTTTCAATTCCATCACTTGAATGTACAATTTTTCCACCAATTCCAACTCTATGCCCTCCTTTTATTGTAATGAAGCCATTTCTCAGTTCTTCACTAAGTGCATAAATAGAGTAGTTACATAGTATTTGAAAGGTCTTGTTAATCTGTTCAAAACTAACAACTATTGCATTCTTAGAACTTGATAAAATTATGCCATCCTTTGAAATAAAGAAGTCTTGACCCAGTGAATAAATAGTTAAAGGTGAGTTGACTCTTAATCGTATCTCTTCGATATTTTTCTTTATATCTGAAGGAATCATAGACAAAGGAAGCTTTAAATCAAATGTTAAATTCTCTATGACATCATCAAATATGTTATTTCCCATAACATGTCCTCCTTTATATAGCTAGTACATCTTTAACTCTGTTGTTAGATTCTATGAAATAAGTAAGCAATTATTACAACAAAAAATAAAAAAAAGAGATTAAAACCATAGGTTTTAATCTCCTAAAAAACTATTTTTTATTCTTCGTCTTCATCAAATGAACCGCAACATTCACAGTCATCATCGTCACAACAATCTACATAATCATCAAAATCAAAATCGTCGTAATCGTCTTCGTCGTCTCCATAGATATCTTCCTCAACATCAGCAAGATCTTCATCTAAGAAGTTAACATATTCTTCTAGATCAATTTGATCATCGATTACATCACTTAATACATCAGAAAATCCCTCTAATGTATCTATTATGGCAACTAGAAGTTTACCTTCCTTAGTTGATTCATCAACTCCTAGGCCTTCAGCCAAACCTTGTAAATAAGCAACTTTTTGTAGTAAGAAATCCATTTAAACCCCTCCAATTTGATTTTTTAGTAATATCATTCTAAACTCTAGTCTAAACTCTAGATAGATATTCTCCAGTTCTTGTATCAATTCTAATTTTGTCACCTAAGTTAACAAACAATGGAACATTAAGAGTTACGCCGGTTTCAACTGTTGCAGGCTTTGTTGCACCAGATGAAGTATCCCCTTTAAGACCAGGTTCAGTAGCTGTAACCTCTAATTCAACAAAGTTTGGTGGTAAAACTTCAAATGCTTTACCTTGAAAGAATCTAATAGTTGCACTATCATTCTCTCTTAAGTACTTCATAGCTTCTTCTACAGCTTCTAAGTCTAATGGCAACTGTTCATAATTATCAACATCCATGAAATAATATAATTCACCATCACTATAAAGATATTGCATTTCTTTAGTCTCAATTACTGCCTTTTCAAATCTTTCAGTTGGATTAAAGGTAACATCTTTAGTTCCTCCTGATAAAACACTTTTTATTTTAGTTCTTACAAAGGCTGCTCCTTTACCTGGCTTAACATGTTGAAAATCAATTACTTGATACACGTCACCATCCATTTCAAAAGTAATGCCTTTCCTAAATTCACCTGCTTGTATCAAATTATTACCTCCATCCAAAATTCGTATTCATTAATTATTAGAATAATTACTTTTAAATGCAATATTTCTAATTAACTTATATTTCTATCAGTCCTATTATACCAATATCTACAATTTACCACAAGAGAAAGTTTGGAAAAAATGTATTCACTAAAATAAACTTACATATTCTTTTTTATCAAATTTACCATTAATATTTTTTAATTATCTCAACCTTAGTATCTATAAAGTTAGGTAAATATATTCCATACTTATATACAAAATCCCTATCGTATGATAAATCGATCAAGCCCAAGTCAGTTTTATCCCCAGAAGTAAAAATAACACCTTTAAAAATAGGCTTCATAGGAGTATTGACTACAATTTTTGAGTCTAGTCCATTAAGTATCAAAACCCCTGTAAATTCAAAGCTTCCAGATACGACAAAATCCCCTTCAAGGTATATTATACCACTTAGCTTCAATGGATCAATCCTATTAGCTTGTCCAACTTCTAGCTCTACTGGATTATTGAACTTATTTTTAATTATAAAAAATATATTCCTATTAAAAGTCTTTGTAATTGTAGTTTCATTTCTTTCCATATGTAATTCTTTTGATGTACTATTTCTTGTGTTTACCAATATTTTATCGTAGTCATTTACAAATAAGCCTTCAAAATCAGCAGGGATGCTATCAGAATTCAGAGAACTTTTCAGTTCCGGCAAATATGTATACAAGTCTTGGCAGCTTCTTGAACTGATTAATGGAAATGTAGAATCAGTTTCATCGCACATTTCGAATATATCCTTAACAACAGGACCACAATACATTAAATTATTTGTGAATCCATTATAGTTAGTTATGGTACTTAACTCTAAATATTTTCTATTATTATTTAAATAAAACTTCCCAATTATATTTCCTTTAGTTTCCCCATCTTTAAAATCTATACTCTTTTTAAATTCCTTATACCTTCCATCAATAGGATACTTCATGTGGTTTACAATAGATTGTCGTATATTAGCATCAAAATCTTCATCATTATAGTACAATCTATTTAGTATTGTTTCTGACAAGTAATCAGCTTGTATCTTGTCCTGATAGGCAATCTCAATAATTGCTTGTGAATAATAGATTTCTGTTACTCCTACAACAACTACACTTACAATAACAAATAAAAACAGAATTTGTATTAGAATGAATCCATCTCTTTTCATAAATCACCTAATAATCCACTATATTATTTATAAAGGTTGTACTCTTAAAGCAATGAGCTTCCTTTCCATCTTTTCCAAAGGATAGCCTTAACTCTAAAAGCTTGTTTTCAAAATCCATATTTGTATCATTTATAGATAAAACATCCTCACACATTTCATTAAAACCTCTTAAATCAGAAGCTATAGGATAATCAGATGTATCTTTATTGGTAGAAATTCTAATTAGTTTATCATTTTTTAAATAGTAAGTATAAAATCTATATCTTTGATTTATGGGTATATTTGACTCCCCTTTATCCTCTAATAATACAAATCCAATATTTTCTGGGTAAGTACTATCTAGATTCAAAATATTATAAGATGCAATAATCATATCTGCTTCCTTAACTTCATTTTTTATATAATCAATTATATATCTGCCCTGTAATAAAATTTCATCTTCATTGTCAGCAAAAATCATGGATTTATTAGTTATATCTAGAATGGAATAAAATGAAGCTAAAAAGATAGAGTATATTCCTATTACAATGATTAGCTCACTTAAAACAAAGCCTTTATATCTACTTTTTGTGTATATATCACTATAATTATTTTCTAAGAACTGATGCCTTGTATTCCACATTAAAGTTCTCCCCCATGCTATTGTGTTCTACAGTAACAATGAATTCTACCAATTTAACAGTACTAGATACTTTAGTTATTTTGCATTTAAATTTATCTGGGTCAATTTCACTATCAAGGTATTCAATATAGCCACTAGCATCTAGAATATTTAATGTTGATACTGCATCAGCATTTGAAGTCTTCAATTTTTCTATGACCATTTCTGCTATAAAACTCATTTCATTTTGATTTTTTAAGTTAGCTATATTCTTTATAGAATTGTTTATTAAGGGTAAAAAACTAACTGCAATTATTCCAATCAATGCAATACTAAAAATCACCTCTACTAAACTAAAGCCTTTATTTTTTATAATCATTCAGCTACCTCATAAATATTTACTTTGGCAATAACAGGTGTTATACTTACATGATAACGATTTCCAGTATCCGATTTTAGCACTATAGTCCCTGCTCCACTTGGAACTCCAGTCCTTTCAAATACTACAGACTTAAATGGAGTTCTAACTAGCTTCAATCCACTTTCGAAATTGACTATTTTTATTTTACTACCATCTACTAATATGTAATATTCATTCTTATCATAGTCCAGTTCCAAGCGGTAGGCTTGTCCTTTGACTATAGCTTGATTTCTGGTATATAGAATATCTCTTCTGAGCTGCTTAAGCTCTTGATTGGTCTTAAATCTATCTAATAAACCAAGGCTAGGAAAGGTAAAAGTTAATAGAATGCCAAAAAGAGCTAAAACAATGATAAGTTCGATCAATGTATAGCCCTTTAATCTTTTCATTTAATACTTCAACTCCATGATAGAATAGAGCATATAAACAACCTCTGCTCGTGTTATTTTATTATTCATATTAATAAAGCTATTTGAACGCACCTTTTTAATATATAACATATCTGTGGCAATATCAGACCATTTGAAACCGTTGTTTCCTAATACTCTTCCCATTATAATCTCTATTTCCAAATAACTAATATTGTTATTCGGTCTAAAAGTGCCATCAGGATATCCAGTTATGTATCCTACTGCATTAGCATAATTTATAACTTCTGCGCTAGCCCCAAATAAGTTAGAATCTTTAAATAATCTATCATTAACTGGATAATATGGTAAGTTCCATCTATTCATTCTGCTTAAAAGCCATAAAAACTCTGCCCTTGTTACTTCTCTATCTGGTCTAAAGGTTCCATCTGGATAACCATATATTATATTTCGTCTAACGTAGGTATATATCTCATGATTTGCCCAGTGTCCTCTTGCATCTGGGAAAAATTTAGCTCCTGTATCTATAAACACAGCATATACATTTCCATCAGCAGATATGGTATTTGGTGCTACATAGGCAGTTATTTCCCCTTCCTTTATAATTGAAGGTATATATGTCCAAAAACCATTAGTCAGCTTATATACTCCACCTTTAATTCTATCTCCATAATACTCAAAGCTTAATTCAATAGTCTTATCATTATTTAAATTTGTTGAAGTATTTAAAATACTCAATCTATAACTATCTGATGTCTTTACAAGAATACTTGGAACATTATTACCTACATCGTATGTGGTATTGATACTTAATTGCACAGGATGGTAGTAAGTACCAGGTTGAATAGTTGTTAAGAATGCATCATCAGCACTTGCAACACTTCCACCAGCTAGGGGAATCATAGTAGAAACAGTTTTACCTATACCAGCATTTTGTGATAACTCCTTATATTTAGAATTATATCCTTCTGAATACCCATCATAGAATCCTGATATAAACCCTTCTCTATAATTTTCGGATTGAATCGTCAAATTATACTCTAAAATTATAGCAGAATCACTAGGAATAGATCTTCGCCAGTTATTTGGAATTTGTTGCATATAATCCATTGTAGCTTGAATCTCTCCAGCCTTAACTCCTAGCCCTTGACCATTGGATACTGCATCTTCTTCATCTCTTAATGTATCGTTAACATTTGCTTCTCTAAAAGCTTCATTGT
>CAYZZR010000009.1:0-6207 GCA_964482775.1 uncultured Tissierella sp.
AACCAAGTATCCTTTGAAGATTTAAAACAATAAAGAAGCTATTAAAAAATGCTATCTCTCTTGAGATAGCATTTATAGTTTAATAATTATTAAAGAACTCTTCTTCCATATGAAAAATGATTAGAATAGTAGTCTGAATTTAAGTCGGAAATAACTACTCCTCCTGAACCTACAGAACTAGCATGAATAAACTGTCCATTTCCCATATAGATTCCAGCATGGCTTGGACCTTTTTTATAGGTGTTACTAAATATTAGCAAATCACCAGGTTGTAAGTCTGACTTACTAACCTTTGTTCCAAAGGTAGCTTGTCCAGTTGTAGATCTTGGCAATGTAATGCCATGTTGTTTAAATACAAATGTTGTAAAACCAGAACAATCGAAACTCTTTGAACCAGAAGCACCATATACATAAGGTGCACCAAGATATTTTTTACCTGTAGCTATTATATCAGTTGCCTTAGTACTTATATCAGATCCTCTTGTTGCTACAGGCAATGCTATTGCTCTACCTGTCAATACAGCATTGATTGCTTCAACAGTTCTCAATCCAGCAATACCATCTGCTTTTAAACCTTGACTTGATTGAAAGGCAATTAAAGCCTCTTGAGTTTGGCTTCCAAAATAGTCTGTAGTATCATCTATTTCTAGATGTCCCATAGCCTTAAGTGCTTCTTGAAGAAGTTTTACATCTGAACCTGTATCCTTCAATCCTAATTCACGATTAAATATCAATGAAGTAGCTGAAGGCTTTACTTCAGGTTTCAAATCTACAACATCAGCTTGTCCACTTGTGGAGCTGGGCTTGTTCTTTAAAAGATTTAAAGCTTCATATGTAGTTATATCAAATATTCCATTCAATTCGATTTGTTGAGTAATTTGAAAAGCTCTAACAGCTTTTTCGGTATTTTCTCCATAGTATGTAGTTATTTCTTCATCAAAATATCCTAAATTTTTTAATTCTTCCTGTAAAATTTGAACATCTTTATCATTCATACCTTTGGACAAGGTCTTATCTCCTAATTCAGCATAGCTGGTAGATGAACTAAACGCAAGGACACCAGATAATGCAAGTGCCATAGTAGTACCCCTAAGGGACTTTTTGTTTATCAATTAAAGCGCCTCCTTTTTATGGTTCTAAACTTGTCCTCTTTAGTATACAAAATATCAACTTCAATTACAAGAAGAAGTTGTAACTTTTTTGTAACTATTTGTTGACCAATTTATGGAAGGCTAAAAAAGGGACAGGTCTAACTTTCAAAGCTTAGACCTTCTCTATAGAGACCAACACTTAGTACAATGCCTATACAGATAAGATTTGCTAATTGATATGTTCCACCATAGCTCATGAATGGTAGAGGTATCCCTGTTATTGGCATTAGACCTATGGTCATTCCAATGTTCTCCCATATATGGAATAAGTACATTGCAGCAATACCTACACACATTAGAGCCCCAAACAAATCATGACTATTTCTAGCGACTTTTATAAATCGTTGTATCATTATAAAATATAAAACTATTAATCCTAAGCCACCAACAAATCCTAATTCTTCGACTAATACCGCAAATATAAAATCTGTTTGCTTTGCAGGAATATAATTGTATTGAGTTTGTGTTCCTTCAAACAGCCCTCTACCAAAAACCTTGCCGCTACCAACAGCAATTTTTCCTTGCATCGCTTGATAGCCTGTGTTTGATGTATCACGCTCTGGATCTAGGAAGTTAAATATCCTATTCTTTTGAAATTCATCTAGTCTAAACCAAAGTATAGGAAGGCTCATCAAGCCTAATAAAAAAGCATATCCAATATATCTCCATTTAACTCCTGCAACAAATAACATAGCTGCTATAAAAAATATAAATACCATTGCTGTCCCCGCATCTGGTTGTAACAATATCAGTACTACAGGAAAAAATGCAAACATAAGTACTTTAGATAGGGTAAATGGCATATTTATGGTTTCCTTATTTATGTCGATATATTTGGCTAGAGATACAATAAGGCCAATCTTTACAAACTCAGCAGGCTGGAAACCAAATGATCCAATATATAACCATGATTTTGCACCCCACTGCTCGTCCCCTGTCCCTAAAGCAAGTACTGCTACTAAGAGACCTATACATACTATATATATTGGAATATACATCTTACCTAAAAATTGATAATCGAGCAATATTAAAACAAGAATTGCAAAAAATCCTATTATAGTTGCAATAGTTTGAGTTCTTACATATCTATTTGTTCCATAGCTTAGAGTTGCAGATTTTAAAACTATTAAACCATAGGCACATAATAATATAATGGTTATAAGCAATATAAAATCGAATCGTTTAAATGATTTTTTTCTTAAATTAAACATTCTTTACTTCCTTTACATTTTAATATCTACAATTATATCATATAATTATAGATCAAACATTAAGAAAAGGTTACGATATGATATAATTAGAATCAATTACATCAGTTTAATGCAATACTTATTTTGGGAGGTTTATATGAAAAAGACAATCTCATCAATGCTAATTATTATTGGAATAGTTTTAATAGTATCGCCATTTATAAATAACCGAATTATTGAAAGCAGAGTAGAGGTATCACAAGAAATTACAAAGCATATAAGTGCAGAACAAATCGAGAAAAATGAAGAAGTGGAAGCTGTATATGACTATGAAAAGATACAGGATGTAGAGATAACATCAACTATAGCAGCTACCGTGAATATGGATAAAGAAAAAATAAATGAAAATATTATTGGACAAATTATAATAGAGGATCTAAATATTAATCTTCCAATCTTAAAGGGAGTAACCCATTCCAATTTGCTAATTGGTGCTGGAACTATGAAAGCTGATTTAGTAATGGGTGAGGGAAACTACTCATTAGCAGGGCATTATACAAAGGACAAGCAGCTCTTTGGGAGTCTATTAGAAATAGAGAGTGGAACAATAGTTAAAATCACAAACAAAAAAATAGTTTACGAGTATATGATATACGATACTCAAATAGTTCCTGACACATCCTTTTATATGTTAGATCATGATAGGGCAGAAAGACGAGGAAAGCCTATACTATCCTTGATGACCTGTTACTATACATCAAAAAATGGCAAGAGATTTTTTGCTTTAGGGGAATTAATAGATCAATATCCTTATGAGAATAGCAATTTAGAACATGAATAATAGCAATAAAAGGATGGCATAAAATAGGAAAATATTGTATAATTTGTTATTAGAATGTTTCATAAGGTCGAAGTGCAGTGTTAATGCACTTTTGTTTTCATTGATTATGGCCTATTGTTGTAGTTGAGGAGTGCTATTATGATTGAATATAAAAAAAGTGAATTGAAACTGTATATGGATGGACTAAAAAGGATCTTTGATGTGGCTAGAATTGTTGACCCTATAAAGAATGTTGTACCTTTTTCGGAAGGATTAGATAAGACGCCAGTTGAGGTTACTTGTTATGGTTTTTGGAAAGATAAGGGTGTATGTGTAACTGTATATCAGTTCGTGCAATAGAGGAAGATAAAACTATTACTAAGATCGAATATGATGAAAATGGTGCATTTTTAGTTATTTCTACTCCTATTTTATTAGACAATGAAAAATATGCTATTGAAATGCTTTTAAATATAAAAGAAATTAATACTATAAGGGACTTAAATAAAGAAAATAATGAAAAAATACAAGGAGTTATTACTAATCTTAAAGAAAACTTATTAATAGATGAGCTAACTGGTGTATATAATAGAAGATTTATTAATGAAAACCTTCCATCGGATATTGAATATGGAAAATCTAGAGGTGTTGATTTGGTGGCAGTGATCATGGTTGATATAGATGACTTTAAGGAGATAAATGATAATTATGGGCATTTAGTTGGAGATCATACATTACAGAAAGTAGCTCATATTATGAAGTCTAGGATTAGGAGTAATTTAGATTGGGTTGCTAGATATGGAGGAGATGAATTTATTATTCTTCTAAAGAATGCAGATGAAATTATTGCGAATAATGTAATTAAGGAAATACAAGAAGAAATAAATAGCAGTAATATTATAAGTTCAAATACTAAATCTAGGATTACATTAAGTTTTGGGATACATGTTATAGAACCTGGCACTATGAATTATGAAAAAGTTATTGAAGTTGTTGATAAAAACTTAAACAAGGCCAAGTGCTTGGGTAAAAATAGGGGTATAACGTCTTAAAATCGGGAAGCATTCTTTTTTAGCAATAACCAAAAGGTTTCGCAAGGAGTGAGAGAATGAACCATATCGGGAATGTGATAAAGGAATATCGTAGCCTAATAGGAATGAGCCGTAATGATATAGCCAAGAACATTTATCTGGATGAGACGGATGAAAAGGGTAATAAGTATGAATATAGAGTAGACGAGAAAGAAGTTCCTGCTAATTATACAAAGTCTATTTCTGGTGATGGTTTAACAGTAACAAACACCTACACATCGCCAAAGACAGAAGTAACGGGAACTAAAGCATGGGTAGGCGGACCGACTTCAAAACCATCTATAGAACTTCAACTATATAGAAATGGTGAAGCTCTTGCAGGAGAAGTAGTGGCTTTAGATGGAATAGTAGATGAGATAGAAGAAACACCATGGGTATATACTTGGAATAACCTAGACAAAACAGATATAACAGGTGTTGACTATAAATATACTGTAGACGAAGTAGATACACCTAATGACTATGGTAAGTCAGTATCAACAGATGGTCTAACCGTGATGAACACCTATAAATCACCTAAAACTGATATCATTGGTAGAAAGGTATGGGAAGGCGGAGAATTTAACAGACCAGATTCTATACAGCTTCAATTATATAGACAAATTGAAGGTGGAGAAAAAGTAGCTGTAGGAAGCCCTGTTACATTAGCAAAGAGAACCTACGAGTACAACTGGAAGGATCAAGATATAAATGACAGTAATGCTAATAAATATACCTATACTGTTGAAGAAATAGGAACACCAATAAACTATACAAAGTCTGAAAATGATTTAGAAGTTACTAACACCTATGTGATACCAAAGACTAGTATAACAGGAACTAAGGAATGGATTGGTGGTTCTAGTACTAAGCCAACAATACAGTTACAGCTATATAGAGATGCTTTAGAATATGATGATCCAGTAACCTTAGAGGATGGAACCGCATCATATACCTGGGAAAATCTTGATGAAACAGATGCTAATGGTAAGGCATATGTTTATACTATAGATGAGGTAGAAACACCAAGTGGATATAGAAAAACTATATCAGAGGATGGATTGACTATAACAAATAGATATAATCCATCATCAGGTGGTGGTGGTGGAGGTAAAGATCCTAAGGATTCAGAAAAACCAGAAACACCGCCAGAAACACCAGAGATACCACAAATACCAGTGGATCCCGAAACACCGATAATACCAGAAATCCCAATAGTACCAGAAACACCAATTACACAAGAAGTACCACCAACACCATATACTCCAGGAAGACCTATAACACCTGAAGAATATGAACTGTTATATGGTGAGACACCACAAGGAGTTCCAAATAGACCTATCACTCCTGAAGAGTATGAACAACTATATGGTAAGATTCCAGAAGCAGTACCTGCTCCTACTCTTCCAAAAACAGGAAGCTCAAGCAATATAGCCTTGATATTACTAGGATTTATGTTAGTAATTAGCGGAGTGCTTCTTAAGAAAAAAAGAACTGAATAAAAGCATAAAAATCTCTGGAGAATAATCTTCAGAGATTTTTTATATATATAATGATATAATGATTAAAAAGTAGTATTAAAAGGGCGTATAATAGATGAATTTAAGAAAATATATAATAGATAAATCAAAAGAATTAAATATAGATATCATAGGCTTTACAAATAGTGAACCTCTATTTGGTTTGGAGGAGTATTTACAATACAGGAAAACTAATAATCTAGAAACTGAGTTTGAGGAAGAAGATATAAAAAAGAGGATAGACCCTCGCCTTACAATGGCAAACTGTAAAACTATCATTGTAATAGGACTATCTTATAATGTAGATTTTGATGAAATTATGTATAATAAAATACTTTTTGATTCAAGTTCAACAAATACATATTTATATTTAATTTCTATGTATGGAAACTATTCAAATTCGAATCATCCCGATACCATGAAATTTGTGGGAAATACGATGAGGTATGATGGAAA
>CAYZZR010000009.1:6217-13453 GCA_964482775.1 uncultured Tissierella sp.
TGTAAAACTATCATTGTAATAGGACTATCTTATAATGTAGATTTTGATGAAAAGCTTGATTTTGAGTACAAAGGGACATTATCAAGATCATCATGGGGAATGGACTATCATAAGGTATTGAAGAATAAGATTGAGCTGCTAATTGAAGAAATAAAAAAGGTGAAAGAATTTGAATACAAATACTTTGTTGATACTGGACCATTAGTTGACAGAGAATTAGCCTATAGAGCTGGTATAGGATATTATGGTAAGAATTGCAGCATAATAAATGAAGAGTATGGTTCCTTTATTTTTATTGGTTATATACTAACGGACCTTGAAATTGAAGACTATGACAAAAGAAAGGAGAACCAGTGTGGAGATTGCGATTTATGTTTGAGGGCATGCCCTACAAATGCATTGGTTCAACCATTTAGATTAAATCCTAAAAAGTGCATATCATATCTAACCCAAGCAAAAGGGGAATTAAATGTAGACCTAAAGGGTAAAATGGGTATAAAGATTTATGGATGCGATACATGTCAGCTTGTTTGTCCTAAGAATAAAAATGTGAAAAAGTCCATCCACGAGGAATTTATTCCTAGGATAACAAAGGGAGCCATAGATATTCAAGAATTATTGATTATGACTAATAGAGAGTTTAAAGAAAAGTATGGACATATGGCTGGAAGTTGGAGAGGCAAAAAAATACTGCAAAGAAATGCAATAAATGCTTTGGAAAATCAAAAAAATAGTATGAATTATACTGAAATTGAAGAAATGATTTGCAGCAAGTACAAGTAAAATAAAATTTTCACAATAATATTAAATTGTTTGTAAATCTATGTTATAATTTAGCTAGAATCCTAAAAAATATTCAGGAGGCGTTTAATTTGTCTAATGTACATGAACTAAGCTTTTTAAAGGAGAAGATTCAAGAGTTAAAGGACCAAGGCGTTTATAGGAAGTTACCTATATTAGAAACTCCTAGTGAGCCAGAGGTTGTTTTAAATGGTAGAAAGGTAATCAATCTATCATCTAACAATTATCTAGGTTTTGCAAACCACCCAAGATTAAAAAAAGCATCCATAGCAGCAATTGAAAAATATGGTGCTGGTGCAGGAGCAGTAAGAACGATCATTGGAAATATGAAGATTCATGAGGAATTAGAAGAAATCCTAAGAACCTTTAAGAGAGAAGAAGCAGCTTTTATATATCAATCAGGATTCAATTGCAATGCTGGTACTATACAAGCAGTTACAGAAGCAGGGGATATTATCATATCCGACGAATTAAATCACGCATCAATAATAGATGGCTCCAGATTATCTAAGGCAGCAAGGGGAATATATAAACACTCAGATATGGATAGCTTAGAAGCTATATTAAAGGAAAGTAGAGATAAGTATAGAAATATCCTTATTATTACAGACGGTGTATTTAGCATGGATGGAGATATAGCTAAACTGCCTGAAATAGTAGAATTAGCAGAAAAATATGAAGCTATGACATATGTAGATGATGCTCATGGTTCAGGAGTTCTTGGAGATAGCGGTAGAGGTACGGTTGACCATTTCAAACTTCATGGAAGAGTTGATTTTTCAATAGGTACTCTATCAAAGGCAATAGGAGTTGTTGGAGGTTATGTTGCAGGTAGCCAAACTATGTATGATTGGTTAAGTCATAGAGCAAGACCAGTACTTTTCTCAACTACAATGACACCAGCATCAGCAGGAGCAATAATCGAAGCCTTAACAATGCTAATGGAATCAACTGAATATACAGATAGACTTTGGGAAAACTCAAGATATTTTAAAGAAAAGCTAGGCAGTTTAGGATACAATACAGGACACAGTGAAACACCAATCACTCCAGTAATAATCGGTGATGAAGCTAAGACTATGGAATTTAGCAAAAAGCTAATGGAAAACGGTGTCTTCGTATCAGGTATAATCTTCCCTACAGTTCCAAAGGGAACAGGTAGAGTTAGATGTATGGTAACTGCAGCTCATACAAAAGAGGAATTAGATGAGGCTGTAAGAGTATTTGAATTAGTAGGTAAGGAAATGGGATTGTTATAAGAAGGTAGAAAGAAGCTGTTCCACTTAATGGTGGGACAGCTTCTTCTTTAAGTAAGATTTAAATATTTTGCATAAAATCATCTTTCCATAATAGGATTTGTTTCTTTTCAATTGATTTTTTTATATCTATTATCCTTTGGTTTGATGAACCTTTGAATCTTAAATTGTTTTTATAATATTGCATTTCAAATCTTCCATCTACAAGAACATCACAATATTTAAGAAGTTGAAAGTATAGCTTATTGCAAGAAATCTCCTCATAAGTGTGGCCGCTGTAAATCCAAATAGTTTTATTTGTCTTGGATTTGATTTTGCTTGCTAATGAGGTTAGTGCTTCAGCCTGCAACATTGGTTCCCCGCCAACAAAGCTTATGTTGGTAAAAGAGCTTGTGATTCTTTCATATACTTCATCGACAGTTAGTTTATGGCCTGAATTAATGTCCCATAAGTCTTTATTGTGACAATCTTTGCAAAAGATATCACATCCGCTAAGGTAAAGGGAAGTACGAAATCCCTCACCATCAACAATTGTGTTGTCAACAATATTGGCTACATAGAGCGTGTTTTTATTAGACACTGTGTGTCACCCTGTCCATCAATTCTGCCTTTTTAGCATCATTCCAGCTATCAGCACCACCTACCAGATAACCAGTAATTCTCTGTATTGTATCGATTCCATCGCTGCCGCATTCAGGGCATTGTGTCAAGTTTTCAGATGAATCCTCATATCCGCAGTCCTTACATCTGTTTCTAGTGTGGTTGACAGATCCATAGCCCATATCATATTGATCCATTAAATCCACAGTCTGCATGATAACAACAGGGTTGTGAGTAGCATCTCCATCTAGTTCTACATAAAAAATGTGACCGCCTTTTTCAAATTTATGGTATGGGGATTCCACTTTTGCCTTATGTTCAATAGAGCATTTATACCATACTGGAACATGGGAACTGTTTGTGTAATATTCCTTATCTGTTATATTTGGTATGGAGCCAAATTGTTTTTTATCTTTCTTTATAAATTTACCGCTTAAACCTTCAGCTGGTGTTGCCAGTAGGCTAAAGTTTAAATCGTAATGATTTGCCTTGTCACTAACACTTTTATTCAAAAATGAAACAATTTCAATTCCAAGTTCTTGAGATTCTTGACTTTCACCATGATGTTTACCTGTAAGTGCTATCAATGCTTCAGCCAAACCAATAAAGCCTATACCAAGAGTTCCGTGTTTCAATACACTTTCAACCTTGTCTTGGGAACTAAGGTTTTCGCTTTCGAGCCACATGCCAGACATCAGCATTGGGAATTGTTTTTTCACTGCAGTACCTTGAAAAAGGTATCGATCATATAGTTGTTCAGCAGCTACATCTACACACTTTTGTAATTTTTTGAAAAATTCTCTTTTTCGCGTTGACATATTCTCTATACTCATACATTCTAAAGCTATCTTTACAATGTTGATAGTTGTAAATGAAAGATTACCTCTTCCGATGGATGTTTTTTCACCATGTCTGTTTTCAAATACTCTAGTTCTGCAGCCCATAGTTGCAACTTCTTTTTCAAAGCGTTTTGGATCTTTTTCGTCCCATTTTTCATGTTGATTAAATGTTGCATCTAAGTTCAAAAAGTTAGGGAAAAATCTCTTTGATGTGACCTTGCAGGCTAATTTATATAGGTCAAAATTTCTGTCCTCGGGAAGATAATTGACACCTCTTTTTTTCTTCCATATCTGAATTGGAAATATTGGGGTTTCACTATTACCTACTCCTTGATATGTGGACAATAGGACTTCTCTTATAATGCATCTGCCTTCAGGGCTAGTATCTGTTCCATAGTTGATTGAACCAAATACAACCTGATTTCCTCCTCTGCTATGAATGGTGTTCATATTGTGAATAAAAGCTTCCATTGATTGATGAACTCTTTTAACTGTATGGTTTATAGCTTGTTGCTTATATCTAGCTTTATTACTAAGCCCATCCAATGATGCATCTATATAATCATCAATTTCTTCATCATAAAGTTCATTTAAATCTATGTCCAGTAGTTGCTCGATTTTCTTAACTTCTTCCACATATGTAAATCTAACGTAAGGAGCCAAATAAAAATCAAATGCTGGTATTGATTGTCCTCCATGCATTTCATTTTGTATCTGCTCCATGGAAATACAGCCAATTATTGATGCTGTTTCTATTCTTTTTGCTGGTCTGCTTGAGCCATGTCCTGCTCTGAATCCATTTTCTAAAATGGAGTTTAATGGATGCTGAAGACATGTCAATGATTTTGTTGGATAATAGTCTTTATCATGAACATGTATATAATTGTTATCTACATAATGTTTAGCTTGTTCAGATAATAAACAATCATCTACAAAGGGTTTTGATGATTCGCTAGCAAATTTCATCATCATACCGGCAGGTGTATCAGCATTCATATTTGCATTTTCTCTGGTCACATCATTTGGTATAGCATTTACTATTTCCATATAAATATCGTACTGCTTTCTGCCTCTTGCAATATTTCTTTTATTTCTATATATTATGTACTCCTTAGCAACATCTTTTCTTTCGCTTGCCATAAGTTTTTTTTCTACAATGTCTTGGATTTCTTCTACTGAAATGGTTTCATGGGTATTGTCCTCAATATCCTGAGCAATATCCTTAGCTATTTTTAAATCTATTCCTTTTACTGTATGGTTCATTGCTTTCAAAATGGCATCTGATATCTTATTTTTATCAAATTCAATAACCCTGCCATCTCTCTTTATTACGTTCATAAAACACCTCTCATTAGATTATATTTTTGAATGTCATATAGACAAACAAACAAAAAAACTGTGGTATCAACCACAGTCCGTTTTCACTGTACTATTTATTCCAGAAAGAATACAATATCCATTCCTTATCATCCAATTACCCGTTGGAGTTAATATCATTTTATGCAGGTCTTCTGGCTTTCACAATTGCATTATTTTCTCCTTCCCGAGTATTCTCAGTGGATATGAAAATAATTAAATGATTACAGCGGCGGGACCGCACAGGACTATAACCTGTTTCCCTCTTAGCTATCCAAATTGACAAGTGGACAGAACATAAAACTACTATTAAATTATGTATAGAGATTATCATTATCCGGTAAGCTTGTCAACTTATTTATTTGATAGAACTACAAAACTATTACAACTAGCATAAAATCAATGCTTGCATAGAAAATAAAAAATAACAAGGCTGTCGCATATATTTTGTGCGGCAGCTTTTTAAAATGTTTTAAATTTGTAACTATGAATTTCAAATAAAATAGTCTAAAATAGGATACATAGTGTTAAGATAGTATAGAGGTGAAAGTTATGATTATTGGAGCTTGTACTTTGAAGTTAAATATTTTTGAATCAAATTCACTAAAGGACAAGAGACATATTATAAAGAGTATAATTGGCAAACTACAAACAAGGTTTAATATCTCCATAGCAGAGGTGGATTTAAATGATAGCTGGCAATCATCTATTATAGGGTTTGCCTGTGTAACCAACGATTCTCAACATGCAAATCAAATCATTTCCAATGTGCTAAATTTTGTGGACAATGATGGTAGGGTTGAAATTATAGAGCATAATATAGAAATATTGTAGGTGATAAGATGAGTAAAAAACTAAGTAAAAAGGCTGCACAAGAGGTTATTGAACTGCTAATGGATAGGTATCCTGATGCCAAGGCTGAGTTAGATTTTACCAATCCATTTGAGCTTTTGATAGCAACAATACTCTCAGCACAGTGTACTGATGTTCAAGTCAACAAGACAACTGCAGTCTTGTTTAAAAAATATAAAAGTCCTGAAGATTTTATTAAATTAACAGAAGATGAACTTGGGAGACTGATCCATAGCTGTGGATTTTATAATACAAAGAGTAGAAACATATTGGCAACCTGCAAGATTCTATTAGATGAGTACAATGGGCAGGTTCCAGATTCAATAGAGGAGTTGACAACTTTACCAGGTGTAGGAAGAAAGACTGCAAATGTAGTTGTTAGTAACGCCTTTGGGCAACCTGCTATTGCAGTTGATACTCATGTTTTTAGAGTATCAAATAGAATAGGGTTAGCAAAAAGCGACAATGTTATTGATACAGAAAAGAACTTAATGGGTATAATAAATAAAGAGATATGGTCAAAAGCACATCATTTATTGATTTTTCATGGAAGAAGGACTTGCAAGGCTCGTAAGCCTCTTTGCGAGGAATGTCCTTTGACGAAATATTGTTTGTACTACAAGAATGGGGGAAAGTAGATGAAAAAAGTTTTATTAATTATGTTGCCTTTAATTATTATCATTGGAGGAATTTTAGGCGGAGGCTACTATATTTATGAAACTGAAATTAACCTAGATACTATATATGAAGGTATAAAAATAGATGGTTATAATGTAAGTGGGAAAACTAAAGTAGAGGCTCTGGATTTTATAAGCAAACAAAAGGAACTTGACGACACTGATAAGGCTATAAATCTAACTTATGAAGAAAAGATATATCATATTAACTTAAGTGATATTGGATATTCTTATGATTATGAAGGGGCTGTTAATGAGGCTTATAGTCTTGGCAGACAAGGTAATATTTTTGATAGATATAGTAGTATAAAGAGCTTTAAGCAAACTAACAGGCTTATAGGATTAAAAGCCATGTATGATAGGGATTTAGTATTGAAGCTAGTTGATGATATAGAAGAGGAAATAAATCAAGATGGTAAAGATGCTACATTGTCTTTTGTAAATGGAAACTTTGTAATATCTGAGGAATCGGCAGGTAAAACTTTAAGAAAAGGCGAACTTATAAATTTAATAGTAGACAATATTGATGATTTAAAGGACATTAGTATCCCAGTGGATAAAGTGGAAGCAAAGGTTACAAAAAAGTTACTTGGACGAATTAATGGTATAATTGGTGAGTTTTCTACTTCCTTCAAGGGAAGTAGCTATGGTAGAATTCAAAATATCAAGGTAGCTTCAGAGTCAGTGAGCAATTTATTGGTTATGCCTGGGGATCAAATCTCCTTTAATGATAAGGTAGGGCCTATCAATGGTAAATATGGTTTTATGGAAGCACCGGTAATTTTAAATGGAGAATTGACACCTGGAATGGGTGGGGGAGTTTGCCAGTCATCAACAACTCTTTACAATGCTTTA
>CAYZZR010000009.1:13463-25122 GCA_964482775.1 uncultured Tissierella sp.
GATGTATCAATAGTTGAAAGGCATCCACACTCAATAGCGGCATCCTATGTGCCTAGGGGAACAGATGGTGCAGTGGCTAGAGGATATTTGGATTTGAAATTTAAAAATGATTTTGATTTTCCTATATATATCACTTCAGAGATAATAGGAAACAATATTAAGTTTTATATATATGGTGATACAAATACTAAGGATTATAGCGTAAAAATCGAACCAGTATTGATACAAACCTTACCTTATAAGGTAGTAGAGAAATTTGATCAAAATGCACAACCTGGTAGCAGAGAGCTTACTCAAGAAGGTAGAACGGGTTATAAGGTCAAGACCTATAAATCAATTATAAAGGATGGAAAGGTTGTAGAAAAAAACTTAATCAATTCAGATTATTATAGGGAAAGAGATTTTATATACAAGGTGGGGCCAGCATTGCCTAAAACAGTTGAGGCTCCAATAGAAGCAAACATACCGGTTCAATCCTTAGAGTCAATTGATGAAAATATTGAAGTGATAGATTTAGAGTCAGGATTAGAAGCGGATTTTGAACCAAGTATAGAACCATAAGTTTTCAAATACAAGGATTTGTGTTAATATTATTATGGATGATTGGACTTATCCTCGGGTAAGTCTATTTTTCTTTTAAACTTAGGAGGAATGAATAAATGATTAAATTAAGAAGGATAGCCTTGATAATGGCTATATTAATAGTAGGTATTGCAATAATAGGGTGTACTTCAGATACAGCAAAGGAACCTGATGCACCACAAGAGCTAGAAAAACCAATTACAGAAGCTACAAATGAAGATGAACCCACAGACAAGGAATTTTCTGTTATAGATGACTTTGGAAGAGAAGTCACTTTACAAGCAGCACCTGAGAGAATCATATCTTTAGCCCCAAGCAACACTGAAATTATATATGCCTTGGGATTAGGAGACAAAGTAGTAGGTCTGACAACCTATGATGATTATCCAGCAGAAGTTCTTGAAGTAGATAAGATAGGAGATTTTAATGGTATCAATCTAGAAAAAATAGTGGAGTTGGATCCAGACTTAGTAATTAGCTATGGACCAGGAAATGAAGAAGAAAATAAGAGATTTGATGAAGCAGGTATAGTATATGTTGGCTTTGAACCTGAAAGCATAGATGCTGTTTTAGAAACAATAAGAAAAATTGGGAAGCTTACAGGAAGAGTAGAGGAAGCCAATGCATTGATAGAGGATATGTCTACTAAAAAAGATGAAATTTTGTCAAAGCTTGAAGGTATTGAAAGAAAAACAGTATTCTATGAGATTTGGCATGACCCACTTATGGCTGCAGGCGCTGGTTCATTTATGAATGAGTTAATAACATTTGCTGGAGGGGAAAACATAGCTAAAGACGCAGATGGAGGCTACCCTCAATTCGATTTAGAACAGCTAGTTGAAAGAAATCCACAGGTATATTTAACATCCATGGATTTACCTGAGAAAACTGTTGAATCCATAAAAGAAAGACCTGGCTATGAAAATATAGATGCCATCATAAATGATAGGGTATATGTACTTGAACCTAATATAGTATCTAGACCAGGACCGAGAATAATTGAAGCTCTAGAAATAGTGGCTAAATCAATACATCCAGAAAAGTTTTAATAAAGTTGGGATAATATGAGACAAAAGATAAATAAGGTAAGATATGGTGTTACTTTGGGGCTTTTAGCCTTAAGCTTAGTTTTTTTTATTGTTTTATTTTCGACAATAGGCTCAGCAGATGTCAAGATAACAGATACCTTTAGAATAATAGCTTCAAAAATATCATTTTTAAATACGGATATTTCAGACATAAGCAAATCACAAGTATCAATTATTTGGAATCTAAGATTACCAAGAGTTTTGCTTGGGGTAATAGTTGGTGCCAGCCTTTCTATGGCTGGTGCAGCCTTTCAAGGTATGTTCAAGAATCCAATGGCTGATCCTTATGTAATCGGTATCTCCTCAGGAGCAGCCTTAGGAGCTTCAATTGCTATTATTCTAAAAATAAATTTTGAAATATTAGGTTTTTCTACAATATCTCTATTTGCCTTTATAGGTGCTTTAATTGCAGTAACCTTGGTCTACAATATAGCTAAAGTAAAAAATCAAGTTCCAGTTACAACGCTTTTGCTTTCAGGGGTTGCTATAGGACAGTTTTTTACAGCTATTATGTCATTTTTAATGGTGTTCTTTAATAACGATATGAATAAAATCATTTATTGGACCCTAGGAAGTCTATCAGGAAAAGGTTGGGATCCTGTTTTGACCATTTCTATACCTGTTATTCTAGGAATGCTACTTCTTAGCCTATATGCAAGGGACTTAAACATCATGCTCACAGGTGAAGAATCTGCAAAGAGCTTAGGGGTAAATGTAGAAAGAACAAAGATATATATAATATTGATTGGAACCTTTATAACATCTATTGCTGTTTCTGTTAGTGGAATTATTGGCTTTGTTGGTCTTATAATTCCTCACATAGTAAGACTTATAATTGGACCTGATCATAGAATATTGCTTCCTGCATCTGCATTAATGGGTGGTATATTTATGATCTTTGCAGATACAATCGCAAGAACTATAATTTCGCCGATAGAAATCCCAGTAGGTATAATTACAGCCATATTTGGGGGACCATTCTTTATTTATTTATTAAGATCAAAGAAGAAAAAGATTTAGGAGTGTTTTCATGTATGCAATAGAAATTAATAATTTAGAATTTGGATATGGGGATTCTCTAATACTTAAGGGTATTGATTTTAATGTTTTAGAAGGTGAGTTCCTTAGTATAATTGGTCCAAATGGCTCTGGGAAATCTACACTTCTAAAGACCCTTAACCGTATATATGGTATAAGTAATGGAAGTATAACTATATTGGGTAAAGATATAGCTGATTATAATAGCAGACAAATGGCTAGACAAGTGGCATTAGTACCACAGGAAACCCATTTAGATTATGAATTTAGGGTAGAAGATGTAGTCATGATGGGTAGACATCCATACAAGGGTAGATTTGAAAAGGAAGATGAAGAGGACTACAATATAGTCTATGAATCTATGAAACTTACCAATACACTTTACCTAAAGGATAGACTAATCACTGAGATTTCAGGGGGAGAGAGGCAAAGAGTATTTATAGCTAAAGCCTTAGCTCAAAAACCATCCATAATGCTCCTTGATGAACCTACATCTCACCTGGATATAAATCATCAAATGGATGTTTTGAACCTTTTAAAGGAACTCAATGAAAATAAGGGAATGACAATTGTATTGGTTATTCATGATATAAACCTTGCAGCTAGATATTCTGATGAAATAGTTTTGTTAAATAGGGGTATAATTCAGGGAAAGGGCTCTCCAGATCAGGTTATTACTACAGAGAATATGGAGCGAGCTTATAACCTAAATGTAGCAATAGAAAAAAACAAATATACTAATACCACCTATCTAACACCAATTGAGATTAGAAGAAGACCAGATGAAACTATGAAAAAGGTTCATGTTATATGTGGTGGAGGAAGTGGACAGGATGCTATAAACAAACTTTTCTGTAATGGTTATAAATTATCTCTAGGGGTTCTAAATGTTGGAGATACTGATTATAGCTTGGGTAGGAGTCTTGGTATTCCTGTTGTTGAGGAGATTCCATTTGGTGCCATAAGTGATAAGGCATATAAGAAAAATACAGAAATGGTAAAGAAAGTGGATGTTATAATCATAACAGAAGTAGCTATAGGACAAGGGAATTTGAAAAACTATCAGGTAGCTTATGAGGCTTTGAAAGAAGGTAAAAAGGTATATTTTATAGGTAGCAATGACTTTAAGAATTTAGACTACACCAATGGAAAAGGCTATAAATTAATTGAAGATATGATAGATTTAGGTTTGATAATAGTAGATGATGTTGATAAATTTATTAAGATGGAGGGATAAAATGAAACTTAGATTTGTAAAGGTAAACCCAGTTGAGAATATGACTATATTCATAATGGATGAAGTCAATTCTGCTCAGCATATCTCAGTTGCAAATAAGCTTATGGATTATTCCAATATTCATGGAGAACAGGTAGGATTTATTGAGAATCCTAGAAGCTTAAAGGGAAAATCATTAAACACCTTAAGATTACAGATGATGGGTGGAGAGTTTTGCGGGAATGCTACTAGATCCTTGGCTGCCTTGATGGTTCATCACAAATTAGATTCTATAAATGAATCTGCTGAAGGATTCAATGTTACCCTTGAGGTATCAGGCAGTGAGGAGCTTTTAGAGTGCTTGGTAAGACCTACAGATGTGGAGAATATATATTATTCTCAAGTAAGCATGCCTCTACCAACAAGAACCTCAAATACAAACATTTTATTTGAAGATAAACTCATTGACTTAATTAGAATTGATTTTCCTGGGATTTCTCACTTTATAGTTGAAGCTAGTCTTATAAGTGACAAGGAAGAATTTTTTAATACCCTAAAGACTAAGATGAGCAAGGAAGACTTTGATGCTTTTGGTATTATGTTTTATGATTCAGAGGACAGTTTTCTTGAGCCCTTGGTTTATGTAAAAGCTACAGATAGCAAATTCTGGGAGAGAAGTTGTGGATCTGGCACATCTGCTTTAGGAGTAGCATTAGCTATTAAAAACAAAATGAATACCAAAGAGAAGGTTAAGCAACCTGGTGGGGACTTAGAGGTTAAAGTAGATATAGTTGATGGGCAGATTGCTAAGGTTTATCTAGATGGTAAGGTAGAAATAGTTGCAGAGGGAAATGTCTTTATAAATGACCAGCTTTCATAGCTGGTTTTTTATTTGTGAATGATGAACTCATGTGATATATTATTTAGGTAGGAGGGATAGAATGGATTACAAAATAGTGGCTATAGATATGGATGGAACCCTGCTAAATAGCAAAGGAGAAGTTTCAGAAAGAACAGAAAAAGCCATACATAAGGCTATAGACAAGGGAGTAAATATAGTTATATCTACTGGAAGAATTTTAAGATCAGCCAAAGCTGCTTCTGATAAACTGAAGCTAAATAATTATATAATAGCATGTAACGGTGGAATAATTGTAGATAAGTTTGATAATATAATTCATAGTTTACCAATAGCGGTGGACTCTATTGAAAAGATTATGTATTTAGGGAAAAAGCATGGTGTTTATTATCATTTTTATAATGAAGAAACTTTGTATTCTAATACTTATGTTCAAAAAATAGCAGACTATTATAGTGATAGAGAACACAAGTTGGATATAAAAATATTTAAGGAAGAAAAAGAGATTCTTAATTCTAAGGATTTAAAAGTCTATAAGTTTCTATTTATTGATAATGATTTAGAAAAACTAAATGTGCTTAGAAAGGAATTAAAGCAAGAGACTTCCATAGAAGTATCAACATCTTGGGTGAATAATCTTGAGGTAATGGACAAAAACGCTTCTAAGGGAATAGGGCTTAAGGTTTTATGCAAGAAATTACATATTTCCAAAGACCAGGTAATAGCTATTGGAGATAATGAAAATGACCTTTCCATGTTAAAGTTTGCAGGCCTTGGAGTTTCAATGGGTAATGCAAGTGACCTAGTAAAAAAATCAGCTAAGTATATAACATCAACAAATGATGAAGATGGCGTAGCTAAGGTTATAGAGAAATTTATTTTACAAACGGAGATGAAATAATTGGCATTGAATATCGTATTTGTTGAACCTGAAATACCACATAACACAGGAAGCGTTGCAAGGACCTGTGCCTTGACCAAAACATCCTTGCACTTAGTAAGACCCCTAGGATTCTCGGTGGATGACAAGTATATGAAAAGAGCTGGGCTTGATTATTGGGATCTTGTAGACATACATTATTATGATAGCTTTGATGAAGTTATGGAGAAGAATCCAAGTGCTACTTTTTACTATGCTACCACTAAGACCACTAACAATTATTCTGATTTTAAATACAAGGACAATGACTTTTTTGTATTTGGCAAAGAAACCAAGGGTTTACCTGAGGAATTGATAAATAAAAATAAGGACACAGCTATTAGAATTCCTATGATAGATATAGGAAGGTCGTTGAATCTATCTAATTCAGCTAATATTATATTATTTGAAGCCTTAAGACAACTGAACTTTCCAAATATTAAGTAAAAACAAAAGCTATGTAAAAATTAGATGAAATATGCTATCATTAACTTGATAAATTCTTTAGGAGGATACTTATGGATATAGCATTACCAGTATTAGGAGGATTGGGACTTTTTCTTTACGGTATGAGTTTAATGGGAACAGGTCTTCAAAAGGCAGCAGGAGATAAGCTAAAAAAACTTATTGAAGTTTTGACGAATAACAGACTAATGGGAGTATTTGTTGGTGCATTAGTAACTATGGTTATTCAAAGCAGTAGTGCAACTACAGTAATGGTTATTGGTTTTGTAAACGCTGGGATCATGTCGCTTCCACAGGCTGCAGGGGTGATTATGGGAGCCAATATAGGAACCACTGTAACAGCTCAGCTTATAGCATTTAAAGTAACGGATTATGCTCCTTTGGCAGTAGCTCTTGGAGTTGCTATTTGGTTAGCAGCAAAAAAACGAAAATCAAAGGATATAGCCGAAATTTTGATTGGATTTGGGATTTTATTTATTGGTATGGATATGATGGGTGGTGGTTTAAAGCCACTTGCTGGTGTACCTGCTTTCACAACTATTATGACTAGTCTGAATAACCCATTCTTAGGTATGTTAGTTGGTTTAGGCTTGACTACATTAGTTCAAAGTTCTAGTGCTTCAATTGGTTTGCTACAGGCATTAGCTGGACAAGGGTTAATAAGTATTAACATTGCATTTCCCATATTATTTGGAGATAACATAGGAACTACTACAACTGCTATGATATCTAGTATAGGGGCCAATAAAACAGCTAAAAGAGCAGCAATTATACATTTTCTATTTAACGTAACTGGAACAATAATCTTTATGACTGTTTTAAGATTGCCTATACAGGCTTTAGTTTTGAAAATTTCTCCTGGTGATATTCAGAGACAAATTGCAAATGCACATACATTATTTAATTTAATTAATGTTGCTATCCAATTACCTTTTGCAAATCTTTTGGTGAAAGCGGCAGAGAAATTAGTACCTGGTACTGATAAGGCGGATATGGAAGCTTCTAAATATCTTGATACAAGAATTATTGAAACTCCTTCCATAGCTATTGGACAGGTTAATAAAGAGATAGTTAGAATGGGAGACTTTGTATTAGATAACTTAAAAGAGGTAGAAATAGTATTTGTAGAAGAAAGATATAAGAATATAGATGATATTTTTGATAAGGAACGAACAATAAATAAGATAGAAAGAGAAATTACCGATTACTTAGTAAAACTTTCTAATGCACCGTTAACCAATGCACAACATGCTCATGTAAATAACCTATTCAACACAATCAATGATATTGAAAGAGTAGGAGATCATGTAGAGAACATTGCAGAACTTGGACAATTTAAGTTAAACAACAATTTAGTATTTAGCGAGGATGCTAAAGTAGAACTAAGAGAGATGTTTAGCAAATGTAAGGATGCCTTCCAAAATGCTATGATTTCATTCAGAGATGAGGATATTAATGCCGCGAAGTTAGTTTGCAGCATTGAGGATGAGGTAGATAAATTAGAAAAGAAAAATAGAGCAAATCATATTGATAGATTAAATAAAAATCAATGTGTAACCTCAGCAGGTATAATATTTCTAGATGCTATAAGTAATTTGGAAAGAGTATCAGATCATTCCTTCAATATATCTCAATATATATTAGAGGAGTTTGAATAAAATTTTAACTAGCTGCAAGCTTATCAATAACAAAAAAATAATTATAGAATTATTTTATATATGTATTGAAATATTATGATTTATAGTATATAATTTCCTTGTAGGGATAGTTAAATTAATATCAATTTTATATCTGAATGAGATTTACGGGAGAGACCGTTAAGGCACCGAAGGCGTAATTCATAGAATGCCAATTCTATTTTGATACTCTCAGGTAAAAGGACCGTAAATTGACAGAACTCTGGAAAGGGATAATCACCGAAGGAGCAACCGTTTAGGGAAAACTCTCAGGTCAACAACAGAGTAAATAGGCTAAGTCTATTTACTCTGTTTTTTTGTTTTTAAATTGAGAACTCATAGTTAAATAATGATTAATTGGGTAAAAATAAAATGTTGGATAGACTTAAGCAATATCCAAAATTCAATATTTTATCTCTAGGAGGAAAACATGATTTATGACGTTATAATTATTGGAGCTGGACCTGCAGGTTTATCTGCAGGATTATATGCTGCCAGAGCAAGGCTTAATACCTTGATAATTGAAAAGCAAAATAATGGAGGACAGATTTCCACAACTGATGAAGTGGCAAATTATCCTGGATCTATTGAAAATGCTACAGGTCCCACTTTGGTTGAAAGAATGGTTGCACAGGCTGATGAATTTGGTGCAATACGAAAGATTGACCATATAAGAGAAGTAGACTTTTCAGGAAAGATAAAGCTTTTAAAAGGTGACAAGGAAGAATATCAAACTAAATCTGTAATTATAGCTACTGGTTCTACACCAAAGTTAATTGGGTGCCCTGGAGAAAGGGAATTTGTAGGCAAGGGAGTTGGATATTGTGCAACCTGTGATGCTCCATTTTTTGAGGATTTTCAGGTTTATGTAGTTGGTGGTGGAGATGCAGCTGTTGAAGAAGCAATTTACTTAACCAAATTCGCTAAGAAGGTAACTATAATTCATAGAAGAGATGAACTAAGAGCAGCTAAATCAATTCAAGATAAGGCATTTAAAAATGAAAAAATTGATTTTATGTGGGATAGTGCTATTAGCAGTATAAAAGGTGATGGTTTAGTAAACTCTATGCTTGTTAAGAATCTAAAAACAGGTGAAGAAAAAGAGATATTTGCAGATGAGGAAGATGGAACCTTTGGTATATTTGTATTTATTGGATACAATCCTGCAACCACCCTGTTTGATGGCTTAATAGATATGAAAGATGGATATATCATAACAGATGAAGATATGAGAACTAATATAGATGGAGTATTTGCAGCTGGTGACAATAGAGTAAAGTCCTTAAGACAAGTAGTTACAGCAACTGCAGATGGAGCTATTGCAGCTGTAGCAGCTGAAAAGTATATAGAGGAAACATTTGAATGAAATTTGGAGGTAAAAGATGATTGAGTTAAACAAAGACAACTTTGAAGAAGTGGTGTTAAATTCTAAGGAGCCAATTTTGGTGGATTTTTGGAGTCCTACATGTACAAGTTGTATGGCTTTGATGCCACATATTGAGGATCTAGAAAAGACCCATGGAGACAATTTGAAATTTGCTTCTTTAGATACATCAGGAGCCAGAAGGTTGGCTATATCACAAAAGGTTATGGGCTTACCAGTTATAGCAATATATAAGGATGGTAAGAACATAGAATCACTTGTGTCACATGATGCTACTGCTAGTGCGGTAGAAGCATTGATTCAAAAGTACATTTAATCCGATTTAAATCTAATGTGCCTTTATAGGCACATTGGAATTAAATATATATTTGCCAATATAAGAGGAGGTGAATTTATGCGTCTAGAATTAGGCCAAGTGCTAATTAAAGATGTACAATTTGGTAATAATACTAAACTAGAGGAGAGTGTTCTGTTTGTAAATAAACAAGAGTTAATTGACTTGCTTATGGAAGATGAACATATTGCTTCAGTTGATGTTGATATTGCCAGACCTGGTGAAAGCGTAAGAATAACACCAGTAAAAGACGTAGTAGAACCAAGGGTTAAGGTTGAAGGCCCAGGTGGAGTATTCCCTGGAATATTGTCCAAGGTTGATGTTGTTGGTTCTGGGAAAACCAATGTTTTAAAGGGTTGTGTTGTTATGACAACTGGAAAAATCGTTGGATTCCAAGAAGGTATCGTGGATATGTCAGGACCAGGAGCTAAATATAGTCCATTCTCTGAAACAATCAACCTAGTAGTAAAGTGTGAACCAAAAGAAGGTTTAAAACAACATGATCACGAAAGAGCAGTAAGGTTTGCAGGATTTAAGGCAGCAGCTTATTTAGCAGAAACAGCTAAATCAGTAGAACCAGATACAGTGAAGGTTTATGAAGTAGATACATTATTAGATGGAATCAAGAAATATCCTGATCTACCAAAGGTTGGATATGTACAAATGCTTCAAACTCAAGGCTTACTACACGATACTTATGTGTATGGTGTAGATGCGAAACAAATTGTACCAACTATAATGTATGCAACTGAAACTATGGATGGAGCAATCGTTAGTGGAAACTGCGTATCAGCTTGTGATAAAAACACAACCTATCATCAACAAAACAACCCTGTTATTGCAGATTTATTAGAAGCTCATGGTAAAACTTTGAACTTCGTAGGTGTTATTATCACTAATGAAAACGTATATCTAGCAGATAAGGAAAGATCTTCAAACTGGACAGCAAAGCTTGCTGAATATCTAGGTTTAGATGGTGCTATTGTATCACAAGAAGGTTTTGGTAATCCTGATACAGACTTAATTATGAATACTAAAAAGTTAGAAGCAAAAGGCATAAAGACAGTAATAATCACAGACGAATATGCAGGTAGAGACGGTGCCAGCCAATCCCTAGCAGACGCTGATGTTTCAGCAAATGCTGTAGTTACAGGTGGAAATGCAAATGAAATAATTGTATTGCCAAAGATGGATAAGGTAATAGGAACACTTGATTATGTTGATATCATAGCAGGTGGTTTTGATGGTAGTTTAGCTGTTGATGGAACAATAACTGTTGAAATCCAAGCAATTACAGGTGCAACAAATGAAGTTGGATTTAACAAAATGTCAGCAAAAGGCTTCTAATATTTTCATATTAGAATGATATAAAATTAACAGGTTAAATAACAAATAATTAAAAACAATTTGAGAAAGGAAGTGGATCCATGTCAATTTTTAAAGAAGGCTTAAAAGCCATAGTAATAGGCGATAGAGATGGAATTCCTGGCCCAGCCATGGAAGAATGTATAAAAACCACTCCTGCAGAAATAGTCTTTTCAGCAACAGAATGTTTTGTCTGAACGGCTGCAGGCGCTATGGATTTGGAAAATCAAAAAAGGGTAAAAGAATTATCTGAAAAATACGGTGCTGAAAACTGTATCGTAATTATCGGAGCATCTGAAGCTGAATCAGCAGCATTAGCAGCTGAAACAGTAACAGCTGGAGACCCGACTTTTGCAGGTCCATTGGCAGGAGTTCCGTTGGGACTTAGAGTATATCATTGTGTAGAACCAGAATTTAAAGAAGCAGTAGATGCAGATGTTTATGATGATCAAATTGGTATGATGGAAATGGTATTAGATGTTGATGCAATAGTTGAAGCTGTAAGTGCATTAAGAAACGAGTTTGGACAGTATAACGACTAATTCCCAGAACCTAAAAAATAGAGAGGGGGGAAATACATGGGGAAAATTAGAATAGTTCACTATATAAATCAATTCTTTGCAGGAATTGGTGGTGAAGAAATGGCTCATATTGAGCCAGAAGTAAGAGAAGAGGTAATAGGACCAGGTTTAGCTATTCAAGCAGGATTCAAAGGTGAAGCTGAAATAGTTGC
>CAYZZR010000010.1:0-8317 GCA_964482775.1 uncultured Tissierella sp.
CATATAGAAAATTATATTATCCTTATATATGCTTTCTTCTAAACTCCATATCAGTTTTTATAATATCGTTTAAATTATATTTTGGTTCCCAGCCTAGTATTTCTTTTGCTTTCTTATTTGAAGCTAAAACTATCGCTGGATCTCCAGACCTTCTTTCTATAATTTCATAATTAACTGGTAATATTTTTTCTACTTCCTTTATTACTTCTTTTACTGTATATCCCTTATTACTTCCTAAATTACATAGTATACTTTTATTATTTTTGATTATATATTTTGCTCCAAGCACATGCGCTCTAGCAAGATCACTGACATGAATATAATCTCTTATACAACTTCCATCTCTTGTATCATAATCATTACCAAATACAGACATTTTTTCACGTATACCAAGTGCAGTTTGTATAACAATAGGAACTAAGTGAGTTAAATTATCTTTTTTAAGTCCTATTTCAAGGCTTTCATCCGCTCCAGCAACATTAAAATATCTAAATATACAATAATTCATGTCATATTTTTTACATACCCATTTGATTAACTTTTCACAAGCTAATTTAGAATCTCCATAAGGATTTTCTGGATTAGTGGGGCTTTCTTCTGTACATGGTTCTTTCCCAGTGTTTCCATAAACTGCAGCCGTTGAAGAAAATATTATATTCCTAATATTATACTTAACCATGGTCTTAAGCATAAGTCTCACACCTTCTACATTGTTATGATAATATTCAAGTGGCATTTCAAGACTCTCAGGCACTATTAGTTTTGCAGCAAAATGCATTACAACGTCAAAGGGTTTCAGCTTACACTCCTCTTTAAAAATTTTATCTAATTCTTCTTCTTTAGTTATATCACCTAAATAAAATTTAGCATCCTTATGCACAAACTCCTTTAACCCTGTGGATAAATTATCCATAACAATTACTTCATGTCCATCTCTAATTAATTCATAAACGGCATGACTACCTATATATCCGGCTCCTCCAATAACTAATACTTTCATTTTTATTTCTCCTTTTTAATTAATATTATTATATCAAATTTAATTCTTTTTTTTAATCCTTTTTAAACAAAGCACTTTCGATTAATTCACATAAAATATGTTCTACTAATAATTGTCCTTCTTGAATTCTCGGAGAAATTTCAGCAGGTATTTTTATACTATAATCACTAATATCTTCCATTATGCTTTTTTTATTTCCTATTAAACTAATTGATATTAATCTTTTTTCTTTACATTTTTCAATGGCTTTTATAATATTTTTTGAATTTCCAGATGTTGAAATTCCAATAAAAACATCTCCTTCATTTCCATTTGCTTCTAATTGACGAGAAAAAATTTCACTAAAATCAAAATCATTTGAAATACAAGTCAAAACAGTAGTATCAGTTGTCAGAGCAATTGCCGACAAAGGATCTCTATTAAATAAAAAACGATTGACTAATTCTCCAGCAATATGTTGAGCATCTCCAGCACTTCCTCCGTTACCCGCAATTAATACTTTATTTTTATTTCTATATGCATTAACAATAACATTTGCTATATTTTCAACATTAGCAATAAAATTTTCATCACCATACATAGTTTCTAAGGTATTAATAGTACTTGCTATTATTTCTTTTATTTCTTTTATTTCTTTTATTTCTTTTATTTCTTTTATTTTCTTCATTATATTCTCCTTTAAATAAATTTATTTACAACAAAAACATTTGCTCCGCTTTTTATAGCTGCCTCAATTCCAGAAACAGAATCCTCAAAAATTATAGTATCTTTAGGCATTATATTGAAATATTCCATAGCTTTTAGAAATCCTTCCGGATCAGGTTTTACGTTAGTTACATCTTCATGAGTTAATATTAAGTCAAATAATTTCGTTTTTTTATAATAATCTAAAATATCAAATGTATTTTTTTTAGAAGCAGTTGTCACTACTACTAAAATATATTCTTTTTTTAAAGCCTTTGCAATATTAAACAAATGCTCATTTATAATTGCATGTTTTAAATTATTTGAATATAATTCTTTTTTTCTTTTATGAAGTTGTTTTAGTAACTCTTCATTATTATTTCCAGTTATTCTTGGTAAAAATTCTTTATATAGTTTACCATTACATTCTTTGGCAAAATATTCATATTCTACATCATATTCTATTTCATTCAAAGCCTGTTTATATGACAAATAATTTACTTTATTTGTATTAAATAAAGTTCCGTCCAAATCAAATAATGCTAATTTACTTTTTTGCATATAAATCACTCACCTCATTTAAAACAATTATTAAGCCAGCATAAAATAATAAAGCTCTTGATTCATCTTTATCAATTTTGTATGGCATTAATCTTAACCAATGAATAATTTCGTGATAAAATATACTTTTTACCTTTTCTTCAGAAAAATTTTCATCTAAATATTGCTTATATTTTTTATATAATTCTTCATAAGCAATAGATTTTGTATTCAAATAATAAATTTCATTATCTCGTGTTTCAACATTTTTTATATTCATCAAAAACTCATATCCGCCATGTAATGATTGAAGTAATTTTGCATAATCTAAATTTGCTGAATCATGAATATTTCCAGTATTAGGATCTATTATATAATAACTATCTTTAAATCCACTCTTTTTGACACTAATTATATTTTCAATAGTCATATCACCATGTAATTCTGAATATACATCATTTTTAAATATTTCATATAAATTTTTAAAAGATAATTCATCTAAAAACATATGAATGTTTTTATAACTTGCTCCATTTATTATTAAAGTATCATATTTTGAAAGCTTTTTTATCTCTTTTGAATTTACTATTTTTTCATAGTTTTTAACAACTTTTTCTTCTATATATTTTTCTATAGTTTCATTATCCGCTTTACTTACATTAATCGTATATAATTTTTTCTCTAAATCATCAAGTACATTTTTTAATAAAGACCAATTTTTTGATGTTGAATTTGAGTGAATATATTTAAAAAATCCAAGCGCATTTTGATTATACTCCATATCATAATAGCAATATTTATCATTATGGACTTCTTTTAGAATTTTTGTCAATGGTATTTTTTTCTCATATTTTTTGATCCATTCTACTTGTTTATATAATTTTTTACCATCATTTTCAAAAGCATATTTCCTAAAAAAAGGCTTTGAATCATCAGAACATAACATAGTAGTGGCATTAGAACCCGCAGAATAATTTTCAAGTATCGCTATATCTCCATTAATTTTCAAATAATCTTTAAAAAAATCTCTATTTTGCGCAGAAAAATATAATTCAAGAAATTTTAATTTATCTGCCGAATTAATCTGAGGAATTAATCTAAAATATTTTTCGTTATCTATTAAATATTGTTTTTTAAATTTTTTTAAGAAAAACGATACTATCAAAAGAATTAAAAGTGGAGTTACAAGGTATATACTTGTTACTAATATAAATTCTTGAGGTAAATCAGAAACATGCTGTAGATTTCTAGTAGCAGAATTTAAATTACTTTCTGAAAAAAGTAAGTTAAAAATTTCAAAGAAATTGATATTATTGCCGTTTTTAGTTAAATAAAGCGATATTAAGTAATAAGATAATGAATATAATGACCATACTGTAAATGTATTATACAAAAGTTTCTTTAAATTCAATTTAGTATACATATCTCTAAACGAAGTTATAAAACACCAGAAAATATTTAAAATTTTTAATTGAATGTTAAAGTTAAAAATACTACTTATTTTTTTTATAATTAGCTTTGGATATTTGCTATACTTTATAGAAACTACTGCTAATATTATTAAAAATATCGCTAAAAAGAAATAAAACTTTAACGAAATAATTACTGAATTTATACCTAGTAAATAAAATAATAAAAATAAAAATCCTACGACTAGTATATCTAAATATCTGTCAACAACGACTGTAGCTAAAGAAAAAGAAATTCCATTTTTCATTTTTTTACCAGAAAATATTGCTCTAAATATATCACCTATATGAAATGGAACAAAGAAATTTATTATGTATCCAATTGATAATGCTCTTAGTAAATTATTGGTATTTGGTTTTTCATAAATTTTAACAAATTGTTCCCATCTTTTCACTTTAAAAAAATGACCTAAAAACAGAAAAAATATAGCTAAGATTAAAAATATAATATTCATTATAATAATTCCTCAAATGCTTTTGAACTTAAGGCCTTGTTATATTCTTCAGGTGTACCAAAAGCTAAATGACTTTCTACTTTATATGATTTAATTATTTTTCTTTCTTTTGCCATAATATTATAAACTCCGCTTAAGTAAAATTCACTATAATTACATATATTTAAATATTCTTTTGCAGCATTTTCAAATATTTTTTTATTTTTAAAAAAATAAACTCCGCATATCGCTTTATCACTAATGACAACCTTTTCAACAGTTTCAATTACATTGCCTTCGTCATTTGTTTTTAAAAAACTGAATTTTGGATCATTTGAAGTAAAAGATAACAATGCTCCGTCTAAGTTTGTAAAGTTTCCATTATTACAATATTTGTAAAATTCTTTACATGAAAAGATATGATCACAGTCATTAAAAACAACTGGGTAATCATCATTTATATTTTTGATTCCCTCTAAACACGTCAAGACTGCTCCATCAAGAACTTCAGGAATTACAACTATTTTTGCATCAGGAAAAAATTTTAATATTTCTTTGTCAATGTCATTATTATCAACATGTTTTTTCAATACTACAAAAGTTAAATCTGCCAAGTCTACATATTTTTTAATTGATTGAGTAGCCCAGTAAAAAAATGGGCGATTTTTTATTTCTATCAAAGGTTTTGGAAGCATAAAACCGTCTTTAAAGAATCTAGAACCTTCTCCTCCCATTGGCATTATTAAATGTATTTTTTTCTTATTTGTTTCTATTTTTTTTAGCAATTCACATTCATTTTCAATTACTATTCTTAATCCTTCATCAATAGATACTTTGGGGCTCCAGTTATATACTGTTTTCGCATAAGAATTATCACATAATGTATATTTTTTTATTTCGTGTTCAAGTACTTGCTCTTTTATTGAATAAGCACCAGTAAATAATTCTGGATATTTTTCCCAATAATGAGAGTCATCAGCATATTGAGGTTTTATATCTTTATTCATGATTTCACAGGCTTTTTGATATAATTCATTAACTGAATAATTAAAATTTGAGGAAACATTTACACAATCAAAGCCTTTACGATTTTGCACTTTTATAGCTAAATCTATCAAATCATCTACATAAATATAATCTCTTCTTTGATTACCATCGGAATGAAAAATGGGAATTCTATCATAAAATAATTCTCTAATCATATAAGCAACAAATGGAGGCTGTTTTCTCAAGCAATCTATATGGGGACCATACACATTTGCAAATCTCAAACAAGTAACGCTCATATCATAGGTATCACAATATGATTGAGCAAATCTTTCAGCACAATATTTTGTGTTTGGATAAATAAGAGTTGGTAATTCAAATTTGTTTTCTTTAGTTGGAAATTCCCTTTCATTTTCATACATAGCATTGGTGCTTGCTTGTATGACTTTTTTTACCCCGTATTTTCTCGCATTCTCTAATAAATTAACAAATCCTATAGTATTCACATCAATTGCTTCTTGTGGATTTGTTTGACAATCTGGAAGAGGAGCTATTCCAGCAATGTTATAGATATATTCAACATCACCTTTACTTAATAATTTTGCAATCCCTTCTTTATCTCTTATATCCATTCTTATTATTTCATCTTTAAAATTATGTTCTGAAAATTCTAAATTGTCCATTTTACCATAAGAGAAATTGTCTATTAATATTAATTCATTTCCATCCTTCCATAATCGATATGCTAATTGAGAGCCAATAAAACCTGCAGCACCTGTAATCATTGTTTTCATATTTTTTTTCCTTCCTTTTCAATTATTTCATAAGAATAATCAGCATTAATGTCATTTCTCATATCAGAGTTCATAAATTTTTTTCTCTTAAATTTATACTTAAATAGCATTTTTAATAAATTAATTGAAAATTTAATTAATTTATTATTTGATACTTGATCTTCTTCGCGCCACGTAATTGGATAAAACAAAATTTTCATTTTATAATAATATGAAGCCAAAATCATTAAATCATTAAAATATAAAGTATCAGGGTATTTAAGATAAGGCAATTTCTTTATAGATTCAACTTTATATAAATTTAAACCTGACCCTAAATCGTATACTTTATCTCTAATCATAAATGAAAAAAAATTATTAAATATTTTGTTACCAATTGTTCTGATTTTTGAATAGCCTTTTAATTTTGCTCCCTTCATAAATCTAGCACCTAAAACACTATCATATTTTTCATATTCTTTACTTTCCAAAAGTGATAAAAAATCATGAATATTGCCTTGGTCATCTCCATGCAACACAATAATATAATCAAAATTGTTTTCGATAGAATAATTAAATGCAACTTTATGTGAACCACCAAGATTATAATTTTTATTATTCCTAAAAATCTTTAACGGAAATTTTTTGTTTTTATTTTTAAATTTTAAAACATTTAATTCAGTTTTATCAGTACTTCTATTATTAATGAATATTACTTGACTTATATATTTCATGATTTTTTCATCCAACTGATTCAACACTCTTAATATTTGATTTTCACAATTATACCCTGGAATAAACAATAATATTTTATTCAAAATTATACCTCCTAAAGTTTCTCAACTATTAACTTAATAATAATATAATTTAATACCATTGTAAATGGTGTAATGAAAATTTTAATAATTAATTTATAATTTTCATAAATAAAATAAGCATTATTAAAATAATTAACTGATGTATCGTATAAAAATTGACCAAATTTTGAAATAAAGTAAAGTAATAATATTTGATAAGTTACATATAACAGATATTTTACATTTAGGTGTATTTTATTATTACTTTGACAGAAAATTTTATGCGTAGAAAACAAAAACACAAATGTTATCGCTGGAATTGAACTAATAATATTAGATACAAAAACATCAAAATTAAAGAATTTAGTAATAATAAAATATATAGAAAAATCTATTAACCATCCTATTCCTGATATCATAAAAAATTTAACTGCTTGTAAAAACATTTTTTTCAAAACGCACCTCCTTTTATTTTAATTTTATCAACAAAATCTATTAATAAATATGCTAATAAAAAATAGAAAATCGCATAAAATCCAAGATAATATGGTGAAAAATCGCTTGGAGATGCTAAAAATACAATGACAGTTTTGACCAAAATAGTTCCGCAAAGAACAAAGTGTAAATATTTCTTTTTAATTATAGAATAAAATATATATATTATAGTTAATGATGTGATAATTATTATATCTTTGCATTTATATGATATATTTATTATTTTATAAAATCTATTATGTTCAGTAAGAGGAAAACTATAGAAATTTGCTACAGCATTATCAAATTGCTCTGTAAAAAAATAATTACTTCGATAATGATTTGGTAATATAGGATTATAACCTAATGTCATATAAAATGTATTAATTTTAGATTTAATGTAAAAGTCAAAATTATTAACAAATATTTTAATCATTTCATTAATAAACTTTTCTTGCTCTTTGTTATTCATTGAACTAATTGTTCCGTGTTTTGTAACAAGATAATTGTTTTCAAAAAAGTAATGTCCTCCATAATTTTTTAATTCATTTACATTTATTAAGTCATTAATTTCCTTTTCATTAATTTCTCTATTATTAAAAATATCTGATAAAGGATGATAAAAATTAGCTAATAAATACTCCTTATAATAATATTTATTATAAAAATAGTTCTGAGGAATTCCTATTAATACTATTAAAGATATAAATAATATCATATACTTGAAATATTTTTCTTTAAAATTTTTCTCTAAAATAAAATAAAAAACTATTGGAAAACTTATTAAATAAACTATTCCTTCAGATCTATATTTTACTAAAAAAGCACTCAAAATAACTAAAATAATATAATTTAGATTTTTAGGAATTGTTTTTCTAGTTAAAACGAGAAAAACATAAACATAATAATATAATTCAACAAAGAAATAATAAGTAGTTCTAAAAGGATATATAATATTATTTGCAATAAAAGGAAGAAACAAAGGTAATAAAAATAAAAATCTTAATTTTTTGTTTTTTAAATTTGTTGAAATAATATTATACAAATCCGAATATATAAAACTAAAAATAATTATTTGTATAATAACTATTCCTGAAGGTATAGGAATAATAGATAAAGAGAATATACAGTGTGATTTTAATAAAGAGGATGCATATGT
>CAYZZR010000010.1:8327-13498 GCA_964482775.1 uncultured Tissierella sp.
AATAATGAAGTAAAAATAGAATGCCAAGGAATTAATTGCAAATGCCTTGAATATTCAAAAAGATGAAAACAATCTCCAAAAAACGCTCCTGGCCATCTAAAAATCAAAAAAATCAAAAAAGAAATACTAACTATCAAAAAACTTTCTGTAAAATATTTAATTTTAGTATCTTTAAACTTAAACATTTTAAAAATTTGTTTCCAAAAAAGAAAAAGAAAAATTAAAACTAATATTTTTATAATTGTGTATATAATTATATATTCATAATAATTTAAATCATATGGATATAAATAATCAAATGCTGGTTTATCATAACTAAAAATAACTTTATCATTTATAAGTGTCACAATAAATTGCAACAAAACAAATAAATTTAAAAATTTATTTTCAACTATAAAGTTTTTAATTTTATTCATATTATTCAACTCTTTTCTGTTTTAATTTTTGAAATAATTTTAATACCTCAAAGGTTATTATGAAATTTGCGGATAAATAAATAGGAAAATAATACATAAAATATACTCCTGGTTCTGCTAAAAAAACTAGAAATGCATTTAATAATAAAGCTATCATCATAAAGAAAATAGTCCAGTTTTTTCTTAAAACACTTATAATTGCATAAACACAAAGAAGCATAAAAGATATAATTAAATTCCAAAAAATAGTAAATTGCCAAGTTCCCTTATATATGTCTTGTGAATTACGGCATTCTATCTTATTCAATATAAATTGCCTAACATTATTATTAATAGGCTTAACAAAAAAATTTGTTGAAACAAAGTTTTTAACTACTTCCCTATTATCATCGAGAATATTATATCCTGCATGGGAAATATAATTACTTTTTGTATCTAATCCTATAGTAACAGAAAATGTTTTAAACCTAGCTTTTAAAAATAACAACGGATTTCTTTGTATAAGGTAAAAATAACTTTTTTTAATAATAGAGTATTGATCTTTCCCAAAATTATCTCCTAAAAGTTCTTGTTGGTAACTCCAAAACGCCGGAATTTCAAGATAACTTGCATTATCTCGTAATATATCAACATTTATAGCATTAGATAATTCATCTTTCACTTCTTCATACCCATTTAAATTTGAATTAAGCATTACAGATAAAGGATTTATAATTGCTGTTAATTTATATTTATATTCATCTTTAGTTCCTCTATATTGAGGAAAATATAATATCAAGAAAAACAATAATACTAGTAAAATAAAAAGAAAATATTGCTTAAATTTAATTCTTTTATAATAAGCAATTAAAATAATTAAGGGTATTAATAATAAATAAATTATTCCTTCGCTTCTCCATACAGATAAAATTGCTGTAAGAAAAGATAAAACAAATATATTTATATTATCTAAACCTTTTTTTTGATTAAAAGCAATATATGAACCTGTAAAAATTAAAAGATATGAATATAAAGTCAGTCTCATAGGATAAAAGTTTTGAAAAATTACAGGTGGCAGAAAAAACGGCAAAAACAACAAATATTTTATTTTTGATTCTATGTTAATATTAACCATTATATATGTTATTATTATAGTAATTATAATTATTTGAACAATAATTATACCTGTTGGAATCGGTATAAGCATTAAACTAATAGCATAAAAAACAGAAGTTAAATAATGCTGCCAAAATTCAAATGAAAGTTTTTGTACTGCTTCTAAAACATAATACTCATCCCAAACCCAAACACCTGGCCAAATCAAAAATAAAATAAGCATCATTAAAATAAAATATATAGAAAAAAATTTTAGACATTTAATCCAATACTCATTTTTTTCTTTTATTTTTTTAAATATGAAAAAAATAAAGCTCCAAAAAACAAGCAGAATTCCAAACAATATAATCTTTAATATAATATATTTTAACGAATAATAATATAACTCGCTCTTAAATACAAATTTATCAGTATATAAAGAAAATAATAATTGAATGAATGAAAGAAATAATATATATTTTTTATACTTTTTCATTTATATCACTACTTTCTTTTTTCTTAAATATTTTTGCTATTTTGACAAAACTAAATTTTTTAAATAATTTAATAAAAAATCTCCACATTGATATTTTCCATAAAGTATCTCTTAATACTTGCTTAGAATAATATTTAGAAAAATCATATTTATTAGCATCATTATCTAATATACATCTTTTATCTAAATAATTTTTTGCCAAATCATAGCTTTGGAAACTTTTAGAAATGATTTCATTAGGTTTTAAAGTCAATTTTTTAAATTCTGTTTCTAACAATTGAATAAATTCTGTTTCAATAAAAATTATGTCTGCTTTTTTATTTTTTTGTTCTATTTCTTTAAGTAGTATTTCATTATATGAATTAGAAAATATGTATGTCTTTTTTAATAATTTTGACGCTACTATAGATTCGTTTAAATATTTCTCATTATCTTCAAAAAAAAGATTTTTATCATATAAAAAATCAACAACTGATATATTTGGAAAATTATATCTAATTAAAGGCAATATGTTATATCCATATTTACTATAACAATTAATTATTAGTTCTATATTTCTTGATTTTATTAAATAACATATGAAATCAGCCCATTCTTTTTTGTGAAGAAACGTAGATAAATCAAAAACTGTAGCATAATTTTCAAACTGTTGTCTTAAAATATATCCGGAAGGTATAGTGGTAATTATAGTTATTTGATACTCTTCTTTATTCAATCCTTTTATAATATTTAAATTAATTTTATTCATTAAATTATCAAGAATATTAGAAAATATAAATAATATATTAATTTTCTTTTTTAAATACATTAAATCTTTATTCCATTTTAACATTTCAGTTTCCTGAGAAACATCATCATATTCTAAATCAGGAAATTGGATTGCTGCAAGATTGTTATCAACATCTTTAGCAACTGTTTTTATTTTAGACATCGCTTTTTTATGATATTCTTTATTTCCCTTGATATCTGAAAGCATACTTTTCTTTAATCTTCTATACCAAAAACCATAAAAATCCATTCGAACTGGATAATACCCTTTTTTAAGAAAGTTCATCCATAAATACCAATCCTCATATATATCTTTTTCTAAATTTTCATATTCTTCAAATTCTAATAAAGCATCTTTTCTAATGAATGCTGAAACAACTAGCAAATTTTCTTTTTTTTCAAGGCTTACTTTGAAAAATTTTTTCCATAGATATTGAAAAGCGCCAAAGCCTACTATATTACTATAAGCCCAAGTGGCTCCAGGATTATTTTTAAGTGCCCAGTATCCGCATTCTAAAAGAGTTTCATCAATCAAATCATCGGCATCAAGTAAATATATTATTTCTGCTTGAGCAAATTTCGCTCCATAATATCTACTAGCTGAACACCCGCTATTACTTTTTCTCAATATTTTTATTCTATTATCTTTTTTTGATAGTTCATCTAAAAATTCTTTAGTTCCATTTTCAGTACTTCCATCATCTATTATAATCCATTCCCAATATGGAATAGTTTGATTAAATATACTATTTGCAGTTTGTTCAATATATTTTTTAGCATTATAATAAGGTGTCAAAATACTTATTAAAGGTTTGGATTTATCATTTATTGGATTAGTATTGTAAAGTATTTTCCCTGGTTCTTTATAAAAATCGAAATATTTATATTCTTCTTCCATTATATAATTTTTTCTCCTTATCAATTCACACTTTTACTTTATTGATATTCTTTTCTGTGTGATATTTTTATCTACGCAATATTTTTTTTATTATTTTAATAACGCCAATTTTTTGAAAAAAGCAAATTATTTTACGATAAATAGGGCTTTGCCATAGATTTTCAGTTATTAAAGCACTACCAAAAAGCTTTGGTGATTTATAAAATTTAGATGCTTCGTTATATATAACTAAATATCTTTCATGAAGTTCTAAATTATTACATAAATTAACATCAATTGAGCTTCCTTTCTCAATGAGATCTAAAAAATCTGACGAAATTTTATCTACAGCTTTTTGAATAGAAAATCCATTTATAATTTTATCACGACATAATTTTCTGATTTCAGAAATGTTTTTGTTGTTAACGATATTTTCAATAGCTTTTACATAACTAGATACTTCATTTTCATCATAATTATAATTAAACAAATCAATTTTATAATCTTGATAATTATTGATAATAGCCCCTACTTTTTCATCAATAAGTTCAGATTGTCCACCTACATTCGAAGAAATTACTGGAACTTCCATAGACATTGATTCATAAGAGACTAAAGCCAATCCCTCAGTTAAAGAACATACTACAGTTACATTTGAAACATAATAATATGGTCTTACATCTTCACACGCTCCCCAAAAAACAATATTATCAGTTAAATTCATTTTTTTAGCTCTATGAATCATTTCTTTATATAGTGGACCATCACCTACCACAAAAAGCACATAACTACAATCAATATCAACTAATTTTTTTAATACTTCTAGTATAAAAAATGGTCTCTTTAAATGCACTAATCTACATACATAAGTAATTATTTTTTTATCAACATACTTTTCTACTTTTTTATATTCTTTTATATTTATTTTTTCTCTATCGTAATAATATGGATCTACACCTATATAAGCTACTTTATCATTATTGACTTTCTTTTCCATTTTGTTTGTCATTACTTCTACAAGATGATTAGTACAAGAATATGTTATATCTATAAATTTTGATACAGCAATGGAATCACGTGGAAGCCCACCCTTTTTCCAAAACCAATCTTCCGCATGAAGAAAATCCACGAAAGGTATCTTAGGATAATAAGATTTTAGCCAAGGTATAATATGATAGCCGTATATACTATTACTAAAAAATACTAAATCTATATCTCGTGTACGCATAATATAATCAAAAAAACCAGCCCAAGAAATTCTTGGTAAAAATGCTGGAACATCAAAAATTTCCTTCACTATAGGTATTTCACTAAAAAGGTGTTTCCATTCATGTTTACTTTGCCTTGTTAATATAATTGTCACATCATAAGTTTTCTCATCCAATCTAGTCAAAAAATCTAAATTAAATTTATCATCAACTTTAAAATTTGAAACTGATGATGCAGGAATTCAAATGTCTGTATTATCAACTTTGATAAATGTTTTACCTGAAGCAGCTTTCTCTTATGACAGCGTTGATATTACTCATTATAATATGAT
>CAYZZR010000010.1:13508-24572 GCA_964482775.1 uncultured Tissierella sp.
CTTTTCTTTTCTTTTTTTATAATATCACCATAATCAAATTTATATGGTAATGAATCAAAATCAACATTATCAGAAATTGGATAGAATATCAGATTTTTTTTCATCATTGCGGATTTATAAGATGGACTTTTAATCAAGAAATTCTCTGCAGCCGTTATAACTATTTGATTTTCAATCCTTAATAACAATTTATTAATTATTGTTAAGAATGAGTATGATTGCATTTCATTAAAATTATTACTAAATTGAGAAATACTTAAAGAAAATGAAAAAATACGACGATCTATATTATATTCATTTTTATTTTCGTTATCATTTTTATCAACATTTAAAGCAAAGTATATTCCGTCAAATATAGTTTCCTTTTGAGAAATATATATACTTTCAAGAAATTCTCTATTTAACGAAACAAAAGGTTCAACAAAAAGAATAAGTTCAGATTTTAAATTTAATAATATTTTATTTATATTTTTTATATTTTTATATTTTATTTTAGAATTATCAAAAAAATTATGTTTTTTATTTATGTAAGAATCATCAAAAAAGATAATCCATTCCCAATTATTGTAAGTTTGCGAGTTAATACTATTATAAAGTGATAACAAATCTTCTTTATCATTTTCATAAAAGGTGACGATTGTAATTCCTGTTTTTTTATTCATAATTATCCTCAATCATTTATATTAAGAGAATCATGTTTTTCTCTTATCCATTTTTCTGTTTCATCATTCCAAACTTTAAACCCTCTCTTCTTTTCAAAATATAAAGCAGATTCACATAATTTAGTATTTGAAAAGCGAGTTTTTTCATACTCAATGTCATCCTTTGCTTTAGGTACTTTGTGATCATGAACAAAGGATGAATAGCCTAAATTTCCTACTTTAAATCCTCGTTGAAAAACTTCTATTGAAAAATCGTAATCTTCAAATCCTACAAACATATTTTCATCAAATCCACCACAAAGTTCAAAAGTTTTCTTATTAAAAACAGAAGCTCCGCCATAAACAAAAGTTCCTAAACTAGGTGGAAATTCCGTATTTTTTTCAAAATCTGTAACTTTGAACAAACTTCCTCCACCAAAATGTATATCTAAATTGCTGTTATATAAATATAAATGCCCTCCATTTACAAAAAATCTTTTTTCGGTTTCATTCAACAAAGGAAGATTTAAAAAATGACATCCTAACAAAGAGATTGTTGTCTTGATTTTTTCTAAAGGATTAGAAGTAATATATATATCATTATCAAGAGACATTATCCATTCGGTCTTTACATGCTTAATTCCACAATTTCTTCCACCAGAAACTCCAAAATTTTTTTCTAATTCAACGAGATCACAATTATATGATACTTTTTTTATTTTTTCTTTTATAATTTCTAACTGTTCATTACTAGATCCATTATCTACAATTAAAAATGTTCCTTCAAAATCCGATAAATATTTTTCAATTGTATCCATAAGCTTAATTGTTGAACTTGCTCTATTGCACGACAAAACCATAATAGTTAAATTTTCTCCCTTGTTTCCTATATTTTGATCATTGTTAAGCAGTCTATGCATAGGATGGCAACCATATGTGATATTCATCATACTTGGTTCATCTATTAAATTTACTTTTTTCATATAACCTCCATGATTTAATAAAATTCATTATTTACGACCTAAAATTTTTTTAATTATTATCTTAATGCGTTTTGGACAAACTTTTTTTAATTTATAAATAAAGCTTTGATTTTTAATCTCATTAAGTTCTTGTTTTAATAGTTGATTTTCTATAAGAAGAGTATCACACCAATTCATATAAATATTTAATTTGTTTTCAATTTCTTTTTTATTCATATTTGCTCCTTAATTATAATTCTTCTGCAAAGTTTTTTTGCAATTTTTTAAATATTATTAATCCAATGGATATTACAAAAATAGATGTAATAAATATAATCGTTAAATAATGAAAATCTGGTAATCGTTTATAAAACAAAATATCCCTATATGAATTAATTATTGCTGTCATTGGGTTTAATAATAATATTTGTTTTAAAGATTGTGGAACCATATCTAAGGAATAAACTATAGGAGTTCCATAAAACATTGCCATTAGAACAACTCCTATAATATGTTGTAAATCTCTTATGTACACTGTAGTAGAAGATAGTATAAATGTTATGCCTAATAACAGTAGATATTGAATCAATAATATAACAGGAAAAAATATAATATGCCAACTAAATCCCAGACCTGTAACAAACATAAAAAAGAACATAATAATTGATGAAAACAGAAAATTTACTGCATTACTTGTTACTATTGATATCGGTATTATTTCTCTTGGAAAATATACTTTTTTTAATATATTTCCATTAACTACAATTGAGTCTGATCCCTGTGTTAAAGCTGTAGTAAAAAATGTCCAAGGTATTAATGCTGTAAATAAGAACATAGTATAATTTGGGATATCTACTCTCATTATTTTAGAAAAAACTATAGAATAAACTCCAAGCATAAGTAAAGGGTTTAAATATGACCATAAAATTCCAAGCCAAGCGCCTTTATATTTACCTCTTATTTCTTTTTTTATATTAGTTTTTAATAACTCTCTATATTGATATAACTCTTTAAATAATTTTATCATTCAAATCACCTACACTTCTCTAGATATTCTTTTACAACTTGTTTTGCTTGTCCATCTAATTTTATTTTCCCATCATGAAGCCATATTGCTCTATCACAAAATTCATTCACAGAATCCATTGAATGTGTTACTAATACTATTGTTTTCCCTTCATCTTTTAATTGTTTTAATCTGCTATAACATTTCTCTTGAAAGTGTTGATCTCCCACCGCCAATATTTCATCAATTAATAGAATTTCTGCATCTACATTAATTGCAACAGAAAAGGCAAGTCTTAAATACATACCCGAAGAATAAGTTCTTACTGGATTATTAATAAACTCTTGTAATTCTGAAAAATCAATTATGGTTTGCATTCTGTCATCAATTTCTTTTTTAGTTAATCCAAAAACAGAAGCATTAAAGTATATATTTTCTCTTCCTGAAAAATCCGGATGAAATCCTGCTCCCAATTCTAATAATGATGTTACTTTACCATAAGTATATATTTTTCCTTTATTCGGATAAATAATTTTTGTCATTAATTTTAAAAGTGTACTTTTACCTGAACCATTTGTCCCAATTAAACCAACAGTTTCGCCTTTGTTGATTTCTAAATTTATGTTTTTTAAAACATGTAAAACTTCATTTGTATTTCTTTTCTTAAAGAATAATATTTTTTCCTTTAAAGTATTAGCTTTGTCATAAAAAAGTTTAAAATCTTTATTTACATTTTCTACTTTGATTGCTAAATTGTTTTGTTTCATAACTATTAAAACTCTCTTTCCTATAAATTATAACACGCACAAACTAAATTCGCAATTTAACCATTACTTGTATTTACTTAATAAATTTAGGCTAAATAATGTTATATTTAATCATTTATTATTTTTTCTAGTGTTTTCATTATATTTTCATTAAATTCTTCTGGATTAAATTTTTTTCTTATTTTAAATTTATTTTTCATAAATTCATTCATAGCTAAATAAATAGATTTTTCATTTTCTTCTACTATTATTCCATAATCCTTTTTAATATCAATATTATCATCAGTAACATAAACAGTTGTAATAATAGGCAAATTCAAAATTAATGACTCTACATATACTACAGGAAATCCTTCATATTTACTTGTCAGAATAAATGAATCAGCTACCTTATAAAATGGATAAGGATTTTTTTGCGAGCCAAAAAATTTGATATATTTTTCTAACTTATATTTTTTTACCAAATTTTTGTAAGTTTCTTCATCAGGTCCGCTTCCTACTAACCATACTTCAAAATTAATTTCTTTTTCAGACAGCAACTTTGAAGCCTTAATTAATCTTGATAATCTTTTTTGATGCTCATCATGCCTACTAACATTTAGAAAAATAAATTTATCTTTAGGTTTACTTAAGCCAATATCAAAATCAGACTTTTCTATTACAGTTTTATAATCTATTATATTATTGCAAGTATAACATTTAGATTTTAATTTTTTAAATTCATTTGAAAAAGCAATTCTCGCTTCATTTGAAACAAATATAATTTTATCAAACTTGTATGCTTTTCTATCATAAAAGAATTTTTTTATTTCTTTTGTACTATCATATAAATCAAAATAATTATTATGTGTCCAAAACGCAGTTTTTTTACCTAAATATCTTGCCAATATTGAAGCAGGAATACATGAAGTAGTAAAACATGCTGCAAAATCAAATTTTTTATAATTCTTTAAAATCCAAAAAATAAGTTTACTTCGATTTTGTATTTTTCTTATCAGTATATTAGAATTATCCGAAATTTTATATTCTAGTATTTTTACATATTTAGGAATTTCTTCTAAAAAAGCGCCTTTTTTTTGTTCTAATATTAAAGTTATATCATATTTTTTATAATCTAATTTTTGGAGAAGACTTAAAAGTGCCTTTTCTATTCCACCTATTTCCATATTATATGCTGTAAACAATATCTTTTTTTTCATTTTTGTATCTCTTTTCTTTTAGACAATGCTTTTATTAATTAATTATATCAATTTTTTCTCGAAAAATCTATTCTTGACTTTATATATCCTGGAATAATTAATATAATAATTAATAGTTTATTAACTATTCCTTTGCATTCTTTAACAACATATACTTTATTTCTACCAGTCAAATATCCAAATAAAATATAATGTTTAATAAAGTACAATCTTTTTTTAAAATTTATACCATTAAAATTCATATTAAAACATTCTTTAAAATACTCAAAGTAACCATATGGATTTTCTAAAAATAATTTCTTAATATTTTTACTATATCCATCTTCTAAATATTCACAGTTCACTATTTCTTCATCGACCAAATAAAGGCCATCATATTCTAAATCTATTTTGTTGTACATTCTTGCTTCTGTCACAAATTTTTCATTATTTTCAAGCTCATATTTATATTTTTTTCTTATAGTACTTTTAAAAACCTGTTTGGCATCCAAAGAAAAAGATTCTTTATTATATAAATCAAACATTTTAATAATTGTGTTTTTTAAAGGAAACTTAGTTTGGTTTTCTTTTCCAATAAAATGTACTCTAAATAAAAGCCCATAACATTTTTTATTATTTTTAATTTTTTCATATTTAGTGAGTATTTTATTAAAAGCATCATCTGTTAAATAATCATCACTATCTATTTCCATTAAAAGTTCGTTTTCTACTTCTAAAATATAATTATTAATTGCTGCCATCTTGCCTGAATTTTTTTGTTTAAAATATTTTATCTTGACTTTATTTTCTTTAATCCAGGATTTTACCAATTTTTCTGTCTCATCTTTACTGCCATCATCTATAATAATCCACTCCAAATCTCCATCATACCGTTTGTTTTTAATAATACTTTCATAAAGCTTCGGTAATATATATGCTCTATTAAATGTTGCTGTTATAATACTAATCATTAATATTCTCCTTTAATTATACTTTTTATTTTTTCTAAAATTTCATTATTATCAAAATTATAATTATTATATTTTATATATATATATCTATTTTCTATTTCTTCTTTTAACGCTCTATATAATTCGGCGTCATTATTTTCACATATTCTTTTATTTTCATAATCAATAAGAGCATCAACTGCACCTGTTTTTGTTACAATTATTCTTTTATTTAAAATCTTCGCTTCGTAAACACTTACAGGAAGACCTTCATAAATAGAAGGTAAAAGAAACGCATCACATTTTTTTAAATAAGGATATGGATTTTCATGAGGCCCTAAAAGCATAAATGAATCAGTTACTTTTTTTCCTTTAATAAGTTTTTCTAATTCTATTTTCAAAGGGCCATCACCTATTACATATATATAATGTTGTAATCCATGTTTCAAGAGAGTAAAATGAGTTTTTATAAGTCTTTTTAATCCTTTCGCTTCAACTAATCTTGCAATAACTAAAAAATTTGGTATTTTAAATTCAAAATCAATTTTATTATTTGAATCTAAAATGATTCTGCTTTTATCTATATAATTGTTTATAACTATTTCTTTATTAACAAAACGATTATTAAATAATTTATCAAATGATTCTTTAGAAGAGTTACTTACAAATACTAATTTATCATATTTTTTATAATCTTTTCCAAGTTTTTTCTTATCCTTATTTTCGTAATGTGTGTTTAAATCAGTATGTATCCAAGCCACTTTTTTGTTTTTACAATCAGATAATAATTTTGTTATAGGACCTTCTAAAAAAGAAATTACAATATCTTTATTATAGCAGTGCTGTTTATATATTATATTTCTATAAGTTTTAAATCTTATAATTAAACTCACAAATTTCTTTTGAAAAAAATTTAAATCTTTATAAGATTTTTTAATTATACTTTGAATCTTAACTTTAGAATTAATATCTTTTTCTAAAGTTCCATTTGAATATATTGTCAATATTTCTATTTCAAATTCATCGCATAAATTATTAACTAGATCAATTAAAACTTTTTCTGCTCCACCCATTTCTAAGTTAGTTATTCCAAATAAAACTTTTTTCATTTTTTACCTCTTATTTTTTCAATTTCAATTATTAAGAAAGTATGCACTATTATTACTATTAACATGACAGAAGTATTGAAATATGTGTGCCCCGAATAAAAAGAAATTGACATACTTAAAAAAGATGCACCCAATATCATTAAAAATTCTATATTTATTTTCTTCACATTTTTAATTACTATAAATACTCCATAAATGAATATACTTAAAAACGGCAGAAAAAACAATATAAATCCTACTATTCCAAAATTAAATAATAAAGCAATTGTTTCCATTTCTAATGTCAGTATTCCCATATTACTTAAATAACCATTACCAAATAGTTTTAAATTTATGTCCTTTTGATTTTCATATAAATAGTAATGATATAAAAATTGTTGTCCTCTTAAATTTGTATTTTTATATTTATTTTCTCTAGTATATTTGTCAAGCTTATTTAAAGCATTTATTTGTTCTTTAGTCATATAATTCTCACTTATTTCATTGTTATCAATATTTTTTTTTAATAATATTAAATCATATGCCATGTATATTGTTTCTGCTGTTTCATCTACAGGATTCTTTCCTGTAATTTCATTTAAAAATTCTCTTCTGTTTTTAGACATTGATCCAAACATATAGATTGTCCCTGACAAAACTATTAATATTACACTTGTTATTACTATTGTTTTTTTACTAATTTTAATTTGTTTTACTAATGATATAAAAATATTTGATAATATAAAAATTATTATTGTTAGTATTGATACATAAAGCCCAACCCTTGTACCAAGTAAAAATATCAAATATATATATACACTGATAATATAAATAAATTTTATTAACACATTTTCTTTGTTCTCAAATATTTTTGGAAATAAAAGCATTAAAGATAAAGCTAAGATAGATCCGATTGCTCCACCAGTATTAAACCAACCAATATATCCTATACCTTCTGAATATGTACTATTTGAAGTGTTTGTAAGAATTGATATATATATAGAACCAATATATATTAAATTATAAATATATAAATATAAATATAAATGATTTTTTTTAGTATTTTTAAATGTATAAATAAATAAATAAAATGTAAACATTAAATATGTGTAGTTAATTATATATGATGCCTCATATGCTGTATTACCATAAGCAAAAGGCATTATATTTTTGCTATATAAAAACAAATGAATAAATCCATATATAATATATATTAAAGTAATTATTAACATTTTTTTTCTCTCGTATTTATCTTTTATAAATATAAATATAAGTAAATAAATAGGAATTATAGGTCTTAAAAGCATTGTAATAGAAAAACCATCAATATAAAATTTACCACTTAACATATCAATTATTGGGCTTAATATAATAAATAAATATAAAAGTTTTACAAGCTTTTCTCTGTTTTTCATAATTTAATTATATAATGTATGATAATAAATTGTAAATAAATTTATTTGTATACTTAATATATATATTTTTTAAATTAAAGTTTTTTAAATATTTATTTTTTTTATAATTAGGATAGTTATTATGAATAAGCTTATATCCCTCGTTTAGCACATCTTTTCTGTCTTTTTTATTTTCTATGTGAGAAGCTCTTTTAAAAGAACTTAGATATATATATCTTACATATAAATATTCTAATTCTTTAAAATATTTTTCATATAAATTATTGCTTTTATAAAAATCAATTATCTGTTCTAAAACTTTATAAATATCTCTAACTCTTTTAGTTTGATGATTTATTAACGAATTCTCTCTTTGTATATAATGGTAAAAGCAATTTTCTACAAAACATATTTTATTTATAAAAGGAACTAAAGAAGATGTAAATAAAATATCTTCATATTTTAATCTTTCAGCAAATTTAATATTATTTTTAATTAAAAGATCTCTATTATATATTTTATTTACTGCTAAAGCTCTAATATGTGTAAGAACACTTTTATCAATTTCATAAGGTTCTATAATATCTTTTTTTATTTTATTAGGATATTCCCAAATAAAATTACATTCACATACGTCTGCCGAATTTTTTTCTATCTCAGAACACATTTTTTCAAACATATCACTATCTACATAATCATCACTATCTACAAACCCTAAATATTTCTTAGTAGATTTTAAAACTCCATAATTTCTAACGTAACCAAGACCCATATTCTTTTTTAATGAATAGTATTTTATAACTTTTGGGTACTGCTTTTTAAATTTATTAATTATTAATTCTGATTTATCTGTACTTCCATCGTTTATAACAATTATTTCTATATTTTTAAGACTCTGTTTAACCAAAGAATCAAGACAGCTTTTCAAATAACTCTCACTATTATAAACCGGTACTATTATACTTATTCCACTCATACTATCTCCAATTATTTCAATATTTTCTTTACATAAAATTTTAAATTTATTTTAATTAATATTTTTTTTATTTTTCTTTTAAAATTATCACTTAATACATTATCAACTACATTTCTGCGCTGTAGTTCTTTTATATAAAATTCCAAGACTTCTGAATCTAAATTTTTAGATTTATTTATTACTCCATTTGCTAAAAAACTTTTAAATAGTAGTTTAGTTTCTTCATCAATTTTTTCTTTTTCAATTATTTTAGTCAAGTTATCATAATGAAACAAAATATCATTTAAATTTGAAATTATTTTTTCTTTTGAAGTATTTGTAGTAACACTATTATCTCTAATTAAATAATTATATCCATAATATGGAATAGAGATTAGTCTCTTTGCACGTATTAAAATTAAAGGTGTTAATCCGAAATCTTCATGATATTTACCTTTTTCAAACTTAAATTTATTGTTTTTCCAAAAGTTTAAATTAAATGAATAAAATGGAATAGGTTCAAAGAGTTCTTCTTTAATCATTTTCTTAAAAATGTTTTCCTTTTGTGTTAAATCAAAAGAATTACCAAAAATTTTTTTAACTTCTCCGTTACTGGCAAATATTTTACTTGCTTGAAATTTTATGACATCAATAATCCCTTTATTTTCATACACTTTATTTAATTCGGTTAATAAATCTTTCTCAATATAATCGTCACTATCAATAAATATTATATATTCACCAGTAGCGTATTTTACACCATGATTTCTAGCATCACTAAGGCCACCATTATCTTTTATGTAAGACTTAAATCTTTTATCTTTTTTTATATATTTATTTATTATTTTTTGTGAATTATCAGGGCTACCATCATTTACTACTATAACTTCAAAATTTTTATATGATTGCTTTTCTATGCTCTTTAAACATTTATCAATATATTTTTCAACATTCCAAACAGGAACAATTATACTAAATTTTATCACATCTTAACTCCTATATTTGTATTTGAAATTTATTTTTTAATATCATTTTTAACTATTATTTTCTATAAATTTTTCTATTATTTCTATTATCATATGCTTCTTTTTATATTTTTTTGGTTTGAATGTTTTGATTTCTTTTAAAACCTTTTCAAGTGATTCGCCTTCATATAACGGAAGCAAATATCCTAATTTACTAAATTCTTCTATTATTTGCAACTGATGATCATTGGTATGTTCGTTATATTTTTTTAATCTTGGCACAGCAATTATTTTTTTACCGTGTTTAATCGCATCACTTATAAATCCAACTCCTCCATGTGTAATTATTATATTTGCTTCACCAATAAGTTTATCCATTTCATCACGAGGTATCAAATCAAACATTTCAATATTCTTACTTTCATATTTAGTATGTCCTACCTGCGCTAGAACTTTTTCTTTTATAATTTTATTTTCTATTGCTTCGTCTATATATTCTAAAAGTCTTTTAAAACTTTTGTCTTGTGTTCCCAAAAGTACCAATATCATACTATCCATCCTCCATACTTTGCTTTTGGATAATGTTTAAGCATACTTTCCCATTGAACAATAAACAAATCAGCAAATTTATATATAATACTTCCTGTTTTTGTTTTTGTGTTTACATTAGCCATGCTCTCTACAAATATTATTTTACTCCCAAATATTTTACCTATACAGCACATAGGTCCTGCCGTATGAGCTCCTGTTGTTATTATAAATTTTGGTCTTATTTTTATATAAAAATATAAACTCTTGAAACAATTACTCAATAATTTAAATGGATATGAATATCTATGTTCTTTAGTACCATAAATAAGAAAATCAACTTTTTTTCCATATTCTTTTTTTAAATTTAAATTACTTTTTGTTTTTTCAGTTATTATATGATAATCATATTTTTTAAAAAGTTCTTTAAGTTCCAACATTTCTGTTAAATGTCCGCCTGTACTTGATATAAACAACACTTTTGTCATAGCTACTCCTCTCGTTTTTATTATTATCTATTCTTTAAATTATATCACTCAATAATTTTCATTATACTTAATTAATATGTTCAAAATTTATATCCTTTTTTATAAGGAGTAATTTTATCTCCCTTTACTACATATCCTTGCT